>JANXLY010000389.1 GCA_025354885.1 Acidobacteriota bacterium
GTCTGAACACGAACTGGTTTTTGAATCTGGCAGACGCACGGCGGAAGATCGAAGCCTGGCGAAAGGAATACAACGCAGAGCGGCCGCACAGCAGTTTGGCGTACCGGACGCCGAACGAGTTCGCCAAAATCTGCTCTGAACTCACCAACGGGATGAACGCCACCCCACCGGACCGCCCGCCGGAAGTGGTAGATCGCACAGCGGTGCTCGCCGACAAGGGTTCGCTGGCGCCGTGCCTGACCGGCACGCCCTTGTCAGCTCCGCGCCGCAGTGCAGTGAAGCCTGATCGCGGCGGGCGGCTCCGGCGGGATGGCTAAGGGACGGTAGTATAGAAACCGAGATTCCAAATTACGATTGGTAGAGAAAAGTGGGGCAGGTCAGGCCGGATTCTTTCCAATCGTTGAGCCAGAGGAACGAATGAATCCTAAGCTTGGATTCCTTGATCCGGCCTTCGGAGAATTCTCGGTACATCGGCCATACTGAACCGTCATCGCAATAGCCGTTTCCCGTAAAGATCTGGACTAAATTGGTGATCCAGGCCTGGGAGTCGCCATTGAGGATAGCCAGCACATTGGGAAGTACGAGTGATGGATTCACGGCGTCGAACCGACCCACGCTTTCGTGGATGTAGGAAACAACGCGATTGTAGATGGAATCGTTCCGCGTCCCGCCCACCAGCGTTCCCAGTTCCGCCTTCTCTAAAGATCGCTCAGCCAAGTGTCCTGTGCGCGGTCTTCACTTCGCAATAGAAAGCCAGCACCTCTCCGCTGTAGACCTTGAAGTCTGGAGTCCGGCTAGCGCGCATTTCGGTCTTGGTGTACCGTTCCGTTCTCAGCCCCAAAAAGTTGAGGTATCTCGAAACGCGCGATTCGCCGTCAAGCTTGAGCTTCGACATTTGGAAGGGCTTTCCGCACCCGATTCCGCTTACGGGCTGCTTATTGAAGACTTTTGCTTTTCCGGGCTGGACACCACGAGACCCGTAATTCTATTTGGTCTAATTCTCTTTGGTCGGGGCGGCGGGATTCGAACTCGCGACCCCCTGCGCCCAAGGCAGGTGCGCTACCAGGCTGCGCTACGCCCCGACATATTTACAGTTTAGCATTCCAGGCTCATCCAAACGCCCTCAGCCGCCTCTTTATCCGAATTCATACTCAAGCACTGCCCGCCTAATACTTCGCGAAAATCTTCTTCAGCAGCTTGATCGACTTGTCCACATGCTTTTCCTTCAGGATATACGCCGGCAGGAATCGCAACACTGTATCGTGCGTGCAGTTGAAAAGTAACCCATGCTCAATGCCGTCCAGCACCATCTGCTTGCCCGGAATGTCGAGCTCAACCCCGATCATCAGGCCCGCGCCACGCACTTCCTTCACAAACCCGTACTTGCCCTGCAGGCCACGCAATTCTTCCCGGAAGTACTCGCCCACCCGCCGCATCTGCGGCAGCAGCTCCTCGAGAATATCGAAAAACTCCAATGCAACCTGGCACACCAGCGGACCGCCGCCAAAGGTCGTACCGTGCATTCCAGACCCCAGCGCATCGGCTGCACGCTGATTCATCAAAATCCCACCCATCGGCAAGCCACAGGAAATCGGCTTTGCAAACGCAACCACATCCGGCATCACCACAGGGTCGAGCAACTGATAAGAAAAATAAGTACCAGGCCGACCTATGCCGCACTGGATCCCGTCGTGGATCATGATCGCGTCGAACTTGTTGCACAACTCGCGCGCCTTCGCAACAAAGCTCCCGGCAACCGGCAACACGCCGCCTTCGCCCTGGATGCCCTCAAAAATTATGCCAGCTGTTCGTTCACTGAATGCAGCCTCAAGAGCCGCCTCATCATTGCGATCAATGAACTTTACGCCAGGCAGCAGCGGCTCAAAATCCGCCCGGTACTTTGGCTGTCCCGTCACGCTCAACGCTCCAAAGGTGCGCCCATGAAAGGAATTCTCAAGCGAAATAATCTCGTACTTCTCGGGGCTGATCTTGTGCCCATGCGCCCGCGCAATCTTCAGCGCGCCTTCAACGGCCTCAGTGCCGGAATTGCAAAAGAAGGCCCGATCCAGGCCACTGATCTCCACCAGCTTCTTCGCCAGCTTGCCCTGATACTCGTGATAGTAGAGATTCGAAGTATGGAGCAGCTTCGCACTCTGTTCACGGATCACCTTTGTGATCTTCGGGTGATTGTGCCCGAGAGAATTTACCCCAATGCCAGACAGCAGATCGAGATACTTCTTGCCATCGACATCGTAGAGGTACACACCCTTGCCGCGATCCAGCGCAAGCGGGTATCGCCCATAATTCTGCAAGAGGTAACTGCTCTCTAATTCCTGAATTTTTTGCAGCTTCGACAAAGAAGGTGCTGCAACGCTAGAACTGCTCATTTATTTACTGTAGCGAACCCTGAGTCGATCAGTTGCTTCGTAAACGCGGGTTCTTCAAACTTGTTGATTGCCGCTTTCTGTCTTCCATTCTCGACCAGCACCAAAAACGGCGGGTCTCCAAAGGGAAACACCTTCTTCAACTTCTCCGACTCATTCGAGACCTTGGCCGAAAAGCCAGTGTCCTTCAGAAACTGCCCCGCAAACTGCTTCACTTCCGTCGGAATCGCGAGAACCGAAGTCCCTGTGAAGTCGAGTTTGGACATCGCCTGCGCGGCATGGAAACAGTGCATGCATTGCGGATCAAAGAAGTAGATCAAGTGCCGCCCGTCTCTCAGCGCCAGAGGAGTGCCATCCACAAGCTGCACGCTCTCCGGCGCCACCGCTCCGGTTTGCTTACTCACTGCGTAGGCATAGTTCGAAACCGCAAAAATACTCAACACCGCAAGTAGCATCGCCGGCTTCTTCCAGTCGGTATTCCATTTCGCCCACCAACCCGCACCTACAGCGCAAGCCAGCATCAACCCATCACCGACAAAAAATCCCGGCCCCACTGCTCTTTTCAACCAGGGGAAGCAGCTGCATTCCTTGCCTTGCAGCGCCTCATAAAAAAAGCCCACCCAAAGCATGAAAGCGACCAGCATCAGTCCAATCAGCCACGCACCAATCTTGCGGTAGCGCGGGGTCAGAATGAGAATTGCGCAAAACGTCTCTGCAATGCCAAAGCTTACCGCCGCAAATTCACTCAGAAACCCCGGTACCTTGGCCTGAGCCAGCCGAGCCGCTGCTTCAATCGGATCGGTCATTTTCCATATCCCGGCAAGTAAAAATAGAGCAGCCACAAGGATCGCCGAGAGCCACGCTACATAATTCTTCCAGGCCGCTTTTTCGGGCCTGACCTGCTCGGCAAGGCCTATGGCCTGTGGCATACTGTGATCCATGTTTCTTATTTTAGTCCTGATTGCGATGACTTCTTTTGGCCAGGTAGCAGACTTGGTTGTCGAGAACGCCACGATCTATACAGTGGATAAGACGAAGCCTGCCGCAAACAGTCTCGCCATCAAGGACGGCAAGTTCATTGCCGTTGGTGGAGACATGAAAAAACACATCGGCCCACAGACCAAAAGAATCGACGCTAAAGGTGCTGCAATCATTCCGGGCCTAATCGACGCCCACGTCCATATGCGCGGTCTCGGCGACATGCTCGAAACTTTCGACATGCGCTTCGTCAAGTCGCGCGAGGAAGTAGCGCAAATGGTCAAGCGTGCCGCCGACAAGATGCAGCCCGGCGAATGGGTGCGTGGGCGCAATTGGGATCAAACCAACTGGGGCGGGGAATTCCCCAACGCCGATGACCTCAGCAAGGTCGTCAATGATCGCCCCGTCTATCTGACACGCGTCGATGGCCACGCCGGATGGGCCAATCGCAAAGCCCTCGAAATCGCTGGCCTAACCAAAGAAACCCAGGATCCCCCCGGCGGACAGATCATTCGCGACAAGGCAGGCAACCCCACTGGCGTACTGATTGATCGCGCCCAGGCTCTTGTGACCCGCAAGATCCCCGCTCTCACCGATGCTCAGGTCAAGCGCCGCCTGATGCTTGCCGCCGCTGCCAGTGTCAAACTCGGCCTCACTGGAGTCCACGATGCCGGCATCGGGGTGCAAGAGCGCAACGCCTACCGCCAGCTCATCAAAGAAGACGCCCTGCCCCTTCGCATCTACGCCATGATCGGCGGCACTGGCGAACTCTGGCAGGAGTACGCAAAGAGTGGGCCCGAATTCGGCTCACACCTCACCGTACGCAGCGTCAAACTCTACGCCGACGGTGCACTCGGCTCCCGTGGTGCTGCTCTCTGGCAACCTTACACCGATGACAAGTCAAATAGCGGTTTGATGACTACGACCAAAGAAACCCTCGAAGGCCAGATCAAAGAAGTCGCCGCTACATCCTTTCAGGTTTGCACTCACGCCATCGGCGACAAGGCCAATCGCATCGTCCTCGATGCCTACGCGCAAGTGCTCAAAATCAAAAACGACCGTCGCTTCCGCGTCGAACACGCACAGGTAATTGCACTTCCCGATTTCAAACTCTTCGCCGATTTCAACATCATCCCTTCGATGCAGGCCACCCACGCCACGAGCGACATGCGTTGGGCTGAAAAACGCCTAGGCCCAGATCGAGTCGCCGGAGCCTACGCCTGGAAGCGTTTTTTGAAAATGGGCATTCCCCTCGCCAATGGCAGCGACTTCCCGGTTGAAGACCCCAATCCCCTCTTCGGCTTTTACGCCTCGTTCACCCGTCAGGATCAGACCGGCTTTCCCGAAGGCGGCTGGATGCCCGACCAGAAGCTCACCCGCGAAGAAACCCTCGAGAGTTTTACCCTCACGCCCGCCTATGCAGCCTTCGAAGAAAAACAGAAGGGTTCGATTACTCCGGGCAAACTGGCCGACTTCCTGATTCTCGAACAGGACATCATGAAGATCGCCCCAAAGGATGTACTCACCACCAAAATCGCTTCCACCTATGTCGGAGGCCGTCTGGTCTATTCCGCTTCGAAAAACTGACGCGCCGCCGCACGCGTGGCCTCAATGTCAGCGTCCTGGTGCGCATACCCTACAAAGCCAGCTTCAAATTGTGACGGCGCAAGATACACGCCATGCTCCAGCATGTGTGTAAAGAACCTGGCGAAGCGTGCCGTGTCGCACTTCTTCGCCGACTCATAATCGAATACCGGTTCTGTCGTAAAGAAGAACGTGAACATCGAGCCAACGCGGTTAATCGTCACTCCCGGAAAATGATCGGAACAAAGCTTCGCCGTTCGTTCCTCAAGTGCCGTGTAAACCTCAGGATGTTCCTTGAGGTACTTCAACATGGCAAGCCCCGCAGATACGGCCAGCGGGTTCCCCGACAAGGTACCAGCCTGGTAAATCGGCCCCACCGGTGCAACGTAATTCATCACTTCTGCGCTGCCGCCATAAGCAGCAATCGGCAGTCCGCCGCCAATGATCTTGCCAAACGCGGTCATGTCCGGCTTCACCCCATAGAGCGTCTGCGCTCCACCATACGCCACACGAAAACCGCACATCACTTCATCAAAGATCAGCAGTGCTCCATGCTTGGTACACAAGCTGCGCAGCCCTTCAAGAAAACCAGTGGCTGGAGGGATGCAGCCCATATTGCCAGCCACCGGTTCTACCATCACACTCGCAATTTTTCCCGCATGATTCTCAAACGCCTGCTCCACTGCCAACAGGTCATTGAATGGCACTGAGATCGTCGTCGCCGCAAACGCCGCCGGTACTCCCGCGCTGTCGCTCAACCCAAGTGTGGCCAGCCCCGAACCCGCCTTCACCAGCAGTGAATCCACGTGCCCGTGATAACAGCCTTCAAACTTGATGCAGAGATCGCGACCCGTAAATCCACGTGCCACCCTCAACGCACTCATCGCCGCTTCAGTCCCGCTATTCACCAGGCGCACCATCTCCATCGAAGGTGCCGCATCGCGGATCGCCTCTGCCAGAATGATCTCTCGTTCCGTCGGCGCACCAAAGCTTGTACCGATCTCAAGCACCGCTTGAATCGCATCGATCACACACTTCGGCCGATGGCCCAGAATCAGCGGCCCCCAACTCCCGATGTAGTCGATAAAGCTGTTTCCGTCTTCGTCGATCATCCGGCAGCCTTCACCCTTCTTGATGAAGAGCGGCCCCCCGCCAACGCTGCGAAACGAACGGACTGGGGAATTCACACCCCCGGGAATCACTTGCCTTGCTCTTTCAAGCAGGCTGCTGGAACGAGTCTTGTTCATGTTTTTGTTTGTAACCTAGCGCGCTGTTGCGCGAATGCTGACTGGCGGCTCGGGGATGATCCGCTGAAAGATAAAATTGACTACCGATTCATTCACCGACCCATTCAAACTCCGAAACACCCGGTTTCGCAGGCTGATGTAGTCCTGGGTTCCTGAAAAGATGTCCTGCATCAATTCATACAACTTCGGGCTGCGGTTCATGTACCCGACAATGCACGACGGTATGCTCTTGAAGAAGAATCTCCCCAGGTAAAGCTTCTGTGCAAAGCTCGCGCCAAATTCGAGATCCAGTAGGAAATCGTCTTCCATCTGGCTGCGATAAACACCTGCCGCTGTCGCAGGGTCGAACGATTCGGACCGGATCACTCTGCTCGCCAGATCCGCCGATCGCATCGCATAATAAATGCCTTCCCCGGTGATCGGATCTACCAGGCCTGCCGCATCTCCAACTGCCATCCATCGCTTACCCGCCACCCGATTCGTCTTCCAGTGCGCTCGCGAAAGCGAAGGTAGCATATGCGCGTACAATTGGCCTTGCTTCCAGTTGATTCCCTTTTCATCGAGGTAAAGTTCAAGCCGCAGCTTCAATTGCTGCGCTGTTTCGCCGCGTCCACAAATGCCCGCCGACAAATGCCCCGCCCGTGGAAAGATCCAGATATAGCCCTCAAGACGATCCAGAAACTGGATGTCGATGTGCTCCTGATTGGTCGGGATGTAATAGCCCAGCGCCACCATCGTGTCTTGCGGTGTCCATTGTGTTCCTACCTCACGCAGCGGGTTGCGAGCCCCGGTAGCAACAATCATGTAATCCGCCTCAATCGATCCAGCCTTCGTTTTCAGCGTCCACCCTTGCTCACGCTCTTCGATTGCTGTCACCCGCTCCTTCTCAATCTGCACGCCCGCGTTCTCTGCCCGATCCAGAAGCATCTGGTTCAATTCAAGACGCGAAAAAATTAGCAGTGGCTGATTCAGCTTCAATTTGACACTGCCCACTTTGTGCGCCCCAATGTAAGACTCGGTCACAATTTTCTTGGGCGTCCTGCTCTCAAATAGAAAAGGGTACTTTTCATACGCCTTGTAGGTGATGCCGCCACCGCAAGGCTTCTCCCAGGCAAGCTTCTCGTCGATCAGGATGGTTTCGAGCCCCGACGCTGCTAGTAATTCTGCCGTATGCGCTCCAGCCGGCCCTCCGCCTAGAACCGCAACCCGCTTCACTTGGGGCCGCCAGGGCTTGCTGGCGGATGTCCGGGAGGCAGGTTCGTGCCCCCGCCACCGCCCATGCCACCGCTAGTCGACTTCACCGTCCACTCATCTCCCTTGCGCTCCAGCTTGTAGCTCATGTTCAACATGCTGTCCGCTGACCCCTTCACCCGAAAGGCAACTTGCGCCTCAGCTTGATTCCCTTGAAAGGAAACATTGCTGACCTCGACTTCCATCCCTGACATGTTCAAGCCTGAGACTGAAGCAAGCCGTTTCAGCACTGCTTCCTTGACAGCATCTTTGTTGTTGATGTCCTTGGCGCATCCGAAAAGGAAAAACACCGGAACCAGGACACATAGAATCTTTGAAAAAAGTAAAGAAGATCGCACACCAGAATTATACATAGCGAATTCAGCTACTCAACCGTCACCATCGGTCGCACCGCTTCAATAAACTTATTTTCAACGCTTCCCACACGGATCGTCACGTCCAGGTTCTCGCCTCGAATGCGGTCGCCGGGTACATAAACGTTGATCTGGTAAAGTCCAACAATGCCCGGCACAAGGCCGCTCCATTCAACGATCATTTCTGCCTGACTGTAGCGTTTGTCTCCGAAAAACACTTTGACCACATCCGAATTTTCAGCAAGCGGACTCGATGGCGAAACTGCTCCCGTTGTCACCTTGCCCCCCTTCGTGGGTCCCAATCCAGTTGCGTAGATCACCAGTCGCCGGTCGCGTGTCGTTGGATTGCCCGTGCTGATCGCCTGGCCCTTGTCGTCGTAGATTGCTGCCTGTTTGGTCGCTGCATCCACGAGAACCGAGGGTGCTTGCTTGACGACACGGATCGTTTGCGCGGCACTCGCAAGCTTTTTGTTCGTATCCCGAACGATCAACTGATAAGCTCCGGCAGCGCGCTCGAATGGAATCTGCACATTGATCTGGCCGCTGGACGTGAAATAAAGCGGCAGGGGGACGTTGCCCAATGTAACGCAGACGCCGTCAATCAGCGTCGGGAGCGGGGCGCTGCTCGCCGCGCCTGTATTTCCAAGATTCCTTCCAAATATCGATACAATTCCACCGGCAGCGATATCCGTTGTGTAACTCGATAGGGAAACCGTCCCACCCTGGCTGATCGTGGGCCGATCAGTCACGCTCGCTGCCTCAAGGCTCACGATGCTCAACCCGCTCGTGGTCAAAGCGTATGCCGTCGTCGCCGCAGCATCCACCACCATCGTGCGCCCTTCCACATTGGTGCGCTGTGCCCCAAGAACAGTTGCAATAGGCCCTTCCAGTGCGTTCAGGCGGCGCAGCGTCTGCCCGGTATCTGTGTTCGCTATTTCAATAGCCGGCAGCGCAGCGACAACCGCTGTGGCGTTCGCTCGCACTGGCATCGCGAATCGAGCGTACTGGTTGTTCCCGATCGCAGCAACAGCCGGAATCGTCGTCGTAGCCACCGCTCCCACTGCTGTCGAAGTGCTGATCGGCGTTAGCGACTGGTTGAGCACCGTCCCGTTTACAACATAGTAAGCGCCCCTTGGCCCTGCTGAAACAGGGCCATAGTACCCTGTTAGCGCTGTCCCGGTAAATACCTGGCGCGACTGCACGATTTCGTCGGCGATCGCATCATACAAGTACACAATCCCGTTTCCGTTCAGCATAATCACGTATTCCCCATTCGGTGTTGCTGACATCGTCCGCGGTGCTACTAGATTCGCTGCCCCCAGGATGTTCCAGTTGGAACGAGGAATCAGTTGGTTTCCCACAGTCGTCCACAGGCTGCCGTTATTCATGATCACCAGCAACCCACGTTGCGTTGCTGCAATCTGTGACGGATAAATCAGCGGCACATTGGCCACTACCGGAAGCGGCGGAAATACGAACTTCGAAACGATCTGGCCCCGGTCCGGATCAATCACTGCGATGTATTCGGAACTCGAATTCGCCACATAAAGGCTGCTTCCATCGTTCGATAGCGCCAGCGATCTTGGCAACTGTCCTACCTTGATGGGCGCCATCATCGCTTTGGTCTTTTCATCGTAAACATCCACCCTGTTCAGCCCGGAGTTCGCGATATAAACTCGGCGTCGCGCCGGGTCGTACACCATATCAACCAGCGCCTCATTGGCAGAAATGCCCTGCTCGATCGGCACAATTTCACCTTTTGCTTCTGAATCGCGATTGTTCTGATAAACGCGCACTAGAGCCGGAATGTTAACGGCTTCACTCGATTGAATCAGAAAATTAGTCGGGGCTGTACTCCCCAAATTATTGTTGGTGCTGTTGTATCCGAAGCTGATTACCGGTCCATCAGGCGTATTCGTATTCGCCACGGTTGGCGACGCGTTTACCACTCCGGGATTCGCAGCAGGCGCTCCGACTTGTCCGATCGGAAATCCAACGGTCGGGTCACCAGGACGACCGACCACGATCGGTATCCCTATCCCGGGGACAATGACAATCCCACCGCCCACCTGTCCGCCCCCCGGCCCGCCTGCTCCGCCCACCCCGGCAACTCCGGTGACGTTCGTCAGGATCTGAGCATTTGCTGTCAGCCTTCCTGTACCTTCGTTCCGCACCGGGACCGCCGCTCTTCTCTGGTTTGCAAGCACCCCGCACTGATCATTCGCCAATATCAATGCCAGGCGATCTGGAACCGCAATTGGGCTGCGGTTCAGCTGCCCAATCGGAATCGTCGCAAATCCAGATTCCGAAATCGCGTAAATCGTCTGCCCATCCGGACTCATCAACATTTTTCCCGCCAGGTTCTCAGGCATTTGCAAACCCATCTTGATCAACAAATTATCCGCATCGGAAATTTGCAGCTGACCGACATTTGCCCTTGCCGGAGGATTTTGCGTTGGCGCAATGTTGAACGCCGAATAAATGGTCTTGCCATCCGTCGAAAAAACACTCCCACCCTGATTCTGCTGCACGTTGAAGTTGATATTCGCTGCAATCGGATACGGCGCATTCGCCAGATTCTGCTGCCCCAGTACTGTCAGTGTTTCTGTTTCAAACAAGTTCAGCCCCGCCATAAATTTGGCTCCATCCGCTGAAACCGACAACACGCTCGAAATATTGTTCACCGTCCGCGACCGCAGCATTGTCGCCGAAGCCACCTCATAAACGAAAGCAGCGCGCGAGTTCCCATTTGGAATGTTCACCCCAATGATGAATCGACCATCATTCGAAGTCGTGAGAAAACTACGGTTTGCCTGAATCAGTTGACCAGTATTTGTGGTTCCCGGCGAAGCAGGAGTCGGCGGCACAAGTGTTAATGCCGTCAGGCTGCGTGAATCCGTAACCGATGGATCATAAAGCAACAGTGTGTTCTGCGCATTGTTGACCCCAGTCCCGATCGTCGTAATCAATACTCGTCCATCTCCACCCACTGCGATCCCCTCGGGTCTGGACGGCAGACTGATTCGGTTCACAACCGCCAATTGGTCGGGATCAATTATATTTACAGTCGCCGAATTGTGACAAGCCACATAAAGCGCTTTACCGTCGGGGCTCAGAGCCGCCGAAAGCGGCAAAGAATCAGTCTTGATCGGTGTAAGGAATCTCCGTTGTGGAATCGAGTAAACCTCGATCTTGTCCGGCACTCCAACCAGATAAAGTCTTTGGCGCGGCGTATCGAGCACAATATCCACCACTCCACCGGTCAGCGGCGTTACAGTGCCAAAAGTCGCTCCAAAGCAACCACTAATCCATACGAAAAGAACAAGAATGAATAAAGGCATACGAAACATGGGCTAATCCTTTAGAACCCTCAACAGTATCCCAAGTTGCGATGAAAGCTCGCTAATCAATTCGAAGCCAAACTTATCAGCCCGCCAGTTGCCGCCAAGAGCGAAATTCGGGCTCGGTCAAAAAGGTACTGTGTATCCCAATATGCTAGCCATTTTTCAGCTTCAAGGAATCGTGATTCCTCTACCTGCCGCCGCGTTGCCTTGCCTTCTTCCATTTGCGCAAGCGAGACTTCAATTTGTTCCCGGGCCAATTCCAGATCCATCCGCGCCAGATCCCGATTCTCCTTCTGCAACTGCAAGTCTTCAAACAGCTTTCTGGTCTCCATCTCAATTCGGTTGCGTGTGTTTGAAACTCGAAGCCGCAACCGGCTCACTTCAATCTGAGCCTGCGCCGCCATCGCTCCGCTTGCTGGCCCTGGTACCACTGGAAACTTGAAGCTCACCCCCAGCTGCGCATTGTTGCGCTGGAATCGGTTGAAATAGACATCGAAATTGTTAAATCGCGAAAAAAGCCCATACTGCGCTACGAGATCCACTTGCGGCAGCCATGCAGATTGATTCGACCGTACCTCCAGATTTTTCGCCTGCAAATCACTCTGTAGCTTCTTCAGTTCGCGGCTATTGTTTAACGCTTCTTTTACTGCCAACTCTGGCTCCGCCGCCAGCGACATCTCCATGGCCTCCCCGCCAATAGGCTCCACACGATCTTCCGCCTCAAACCCCAGTACAAAAGCCAGCGAATGCTGCGTCTGCTTCAGATCCAGATTCAGTATTCGCAATCTCTGCCGCGCCTTCTTCAAATTGAGGTCCGCCCGCTGCACTTCAATCGGCAGCGCACGCCCCTCATCCACCCTTGCCTTTACACTCGCAAGCACTGCTTCCATATTTTCAATCTGACCGCTTACCAGCTTCAGGTTCCTGCCCAACCGGTCCGCATCGAGAAAAAGTTTAGCTGTTCGTTCCAGCACCTCCTCCCGTTTCATCTGCAAGGATTGCTGCACCGACTGTGCCTCCACCTTCGCTTTGGCAACCAGAAAGCTCTGCGGCCGATTTACCAGACTCTGGATTGCCTTCACCTGCAAAATCGAAGGAGCACTTCCGTCAATACTCATCGGAAATCCATAGGTATAGGCCAATCCGCTGCCAACCACTACTTTTGGTGCAAACGGGTCCCGGGCCACCTGCACAGATTGCTTTGCGCTGGCCTCGTCAAATCGGCTCAGCAATACTTCCGGAGATTGCTCCAGCGCCCGCCGCAACGTCGTTTTAAGATCCATCTTTCGTGTTTCAGCTGCTGTGCAAATCAAAGCCAAAACCAGGAAAATAATAATTCTCATTCTTCAAGTACCTTCAGTCGTCATCCTAGCAATCGTCTTCGTTGCCCTGTGGCTGGAATTGTGATAAAGTCTGAACAATATTTCAAATTTCAGCTTAAGGGGTCAGACGCATGTTCAAACATCTTTGTGTCACATTGCTTTTCCTGCTTTCGGTGCTCAGCGCCTTTAGCCAATCCTTCACGGGTACAATCACCGGCACCGTTATGGATGCCAATGCAGCTGCTGTCGTGGGTGCAAAAGTCACGGCTAAAAACGAAGCCACTGGCGATAACCGTCAAGCCATAACCAACTCGGCAGGCCTTTATGTATTTTCCCAATTACCACCGGCCAGCTATGAAATCTCTTCCGAACACCCGGGCTTTAAGAAGGGCGTCAGCACCAATGCCATTCTACGCGTTAATCAGACCCTTGAATTGAACATCACGCTCCAGGTTGGTGACGTCTCTCAATCGGTTGAAGTGTCAACCGCCGTCACCCTTCTCGACACCCAATCGGCTAATCGTGCGGTTACGCTCGATTCGCAGGCCGTTCTCGATTTGCCGACCAATGCACGTAACCCGTTTGCACTTGTGCATATTAACGCGGGCGTGATTGCGGTGAGAACAGGAATTTCTCAGGCAACGCAAGATCAGAACCATAACCGTTTTTCGATGAATGGCGGTCGTGGGCAAGCAGGGTTGACGCTGATTGATGGCGTTCCAGCGTCTGCTGTGGATTGGGGTGGTTTAATTGCCTCTCCTTCAGTGGACTCTGTGCAGGAAATGAATATTCAGCGCAACCAGTTTGACGCGCAGTTTGGCAAGAGCGATGGCAGTGCGGTGAACATGATCACCAAGGGTGGTGGAAATCAGATTCATGGTTCAGTATTCGAATACCTGCGCAACGACAAGCTGGATGCTAATGCTTGGGCGAATAATCGTTCTGGCCTGGCTCGTCCGGTATTTCAACGCAACGCATTCGGAGCTTCGGTTGGCGGTGCGATTTCGAAATCGAAGCGATTGTTCTACTTCGGAACCTATGAGGGTACCCGGCAAGCAAGTCCTTCGACCTTGATCACGACTTTGCCTACGGCTCTGCAGCGTAGCGGCAATTTCTCCGAGACCAAGAATGGAGATGGAAGTGTATCCCAGATATTCAATCCTTTTACAACACGAGCTAATCCGGCTGGAAGCGGATTTGTGCGTGATGCGTTCCCAGGGAATATTGTTCCCGCCTCTCTGATTGACCCTGTCGGCGCGAAGGTGGTCAGTTTGTTTCCCTCTGGAAATACCGCTGGAGACACAAGGACGAATACTTTGAACTTCGCACTTGCCGACAAGACGCGAACGGTCAATGACCGCATGGACTTGCGTATCGATTGGGCCAAGAGTGAGAAGTTCACCATGTTTGGCCGCATGACGAAGGCGTGGCAGGAGAATGTTGCACCGAAGTTTTTCGGCAACGGTGCCGATACCAATTTCTCGGACGTGAATCCTCGCTTCCATGCGGTAATTGGCGGTACTTTTACTCCTTCACCGACTTGGGTACTCAATGTGCTGGTTGGTTCGGGCAGGTGGCGTGAGAATCAGAATTCTCCCTCCAAGGGTTTGAACGGTATTACGCTGGGTTTGCCTGCTTCGCTGGTAGGCCAATTCCAGACGGCAACCTTCCCGGCATTCACAATGCAGGGCTACTCGAGTTTTTCGAATCCCAACTTCTCCAACGTGGCTCGCGAGACACACAACATACAGACGAATGCGACCAAAGAATTGGGCAAGCATTCGCTGAAGTTTGGCTGGATGGGTGAATTTGCCAGGTTGAACAACACTGGCTTCAGTACACCAACATTCAACTTTACGCGTGGCCTGACATCTGGACCGATAGCGGCGCAGGCTGCTACGACTAGCGGCGACGGTATTGCCAGCTTGCTGCTGGGCACCGGGGCCAGCGGCACGGCTGCGATCAATGCGGCCACGGCTGTCAGCTCACCGTACTACGGACTCTACGTTCAGGATGCCTGGCGTATCAACCGGCGGCTTACGCTGAACATCGGTATGCGTTGGGAGGCCCAACTCGGCCGTACCGAGCGCTATGACCGATTCAATAACTTCAATCCCAACATCGCAAGCCCACTTGCTCAGGCGACCGGATTGCCACTCAAGGGTGGTCTTGTTTTTGTGAACAAGGATAACCGTACGGCTTGGGATACAGCATGGCTGAACTTTGCTCCCCGCATTGGCTTGGCTTACAAGGTGACCGACAAACTCGTTTTGCGCGGCGGATATGGCATTTTCTATCCTCAGAGCGGCGGCGGTACAAATCAAGGTTTTTCAACCACAACGACCTGGGTATCGACAGTTGGTGGGGACGGTATCAATCCGAATCCTTCCGCGTTGTTGCGTAGTCCGTTTCCTCAAGGTTTGAACCAGCCGATCGGCAATACTCAAGGGCTGAATACTCAGGTGGGGGACGCTGTGAACTTCTTCCCCCGTCTACACCCGCTTGGATATGTTCAGAACTTCTCTCTCGATATCCAATACGAGATCAAAAAGGGTATGGTGATTGAATTTGGCTATACCGGTTCGCAGGGTAGAAAGCTGCTCTACGGCACGGGTCAGCAGGCGAATCAGTTGGATCCGCAATTCCTTTCGCGAGGTGCGGCACTCGATACAGCGGTGAACAACCCCTTCTTTGGTGTCATTTCTTCTGGTGTTCTCGCTGGCCGTACCATTCCGCAAAATCGTTTGTTGCGTCCCTTTCCACAGTTCACGGCAGTTAACCTGAGCGTGGATACCCCGGGTGCAAGCTCGAGCTTTAATGCTCTGGTGGTTCGCTACAACTGGCAGATCTCTGGCGGTCTCAATTTGCTGACGACCTATCAGTGGTCGAAGGCAATTGACAACGCGAGCGAATGGCAGGGCTGGGAAGTGGGCGATACGATGCGCGACTACTACAACCAGCGCGCGGATCGTTCAGTTTCCGCGCACGATTTGCCGCAGAGCTTTGTAAACGCACTCGTTTATGAAATGCCTATCGGCAAGGGCCGGAAGTATCTGTCCAACATGCATCCGGTTGCGAATGCAATCGCAGGGGGCTGGCAGGTCTCGTCGATTATCCGCTTCGGTTCTGGTTTGCCCCTTGGCTTCACCGCACCGAATACTTTGGCCAATTACGGATTCCAGGTGCAACGTCCGAACGTGGCTGACCTCAAGACCGCGTCTGTCGATAGCCCGAATCCGAATCGCTGGTTCAATACGGCAGCGTTTACGCGTCCTGGAACTTACGAGCTAAGCAGCCTGGCTCGTTGGACTCCAAACATTCGCTTCGGCCCGACCAATCATGCGGACGTAGCAATTCTCAAGAACTTCCGCTTTCTCGAACGATTTAAGGTTCAGTTCCGAGCTGAGTTGTTTAACGTAACAAACACCCCGCAGTTTGCCCGCGCGAACACCGATATTTCGAGTCCAAACTTTGGCGTCGTCACTGGCACAACCAATGTCGGTCCGCGAAACGTGCAACTCGGTCTACGCATCCAGTTCTGATCGGCTCAGCATTCCTAAATCAGAAAGGCCGCCTCTAACGGGGCGGCCTTTCTGTTAGATCTCGATGCCTTCTGCTCCCAAGCGCATCGCCTGTTCCTTTATCCCTCCAGGAAACTTGTCATTCAACTTCCCGTCACTGCGCAACACGCGCCACCACGGCACTCCCACTTTGCCAGTCTCTTCCTCACGCTCCGCGTAAGCCCTGGCCACGATGTTTACAAAGATAGCTGTCGACAAGGGGCAGGCGGTAGTTGCTCCGTGCTGCCTCGCCAGTTCTGCCCGCAGCTCAGTCAGACGAATCACATGCCCACGTGGGATCTTTGCAATCTCTTTCTCTACCCCTTCTGGCGTCGACACCAGCATCGTGCCATTTTCCGCGCCCCCCAACCACTTCTGCATCGCCGCTGGCAGGTCACGCACAATCTTGGGCTGCTTGCCGCTCTTTAGCTTTTCCCAGGCTGATTTCTTCTTCATTTGCTTTTCTCAACCGGAAACTGGATTTCCGTAACGTAACTTGTGTCGTCCTGTCGGACGGGGTTGCCAATCTGGAGGTAGATCTCGCGGCAAGGTCCACAGGGGCGCAAACCGGATTCCTCCATCCAGCGGGTGAGGCGGTCGTACACACTCTTGAATTGCTCAAAGCTGCCGTGGTGTACGTAGCTCGCAACGCGTGCAACAGGGAGCTGGTAGCACTGCAAACGGCCCGTAACCGTGATCGGCGCATCAAACAGCACCCCGGCTTCGGCTTCAATGTCGCTACTCTTGTTTTCGGTGCTGTGCCAGATGGCGATCGGGGTGCCGCTGGCGGCTTGGGCACCGAGTTGAGAGTAGACCTCCGGGTACAGTCGGCCGATCTCCGGGTAACTCTGAATCGCGTCTCGGACGCTGACGATCCAATTCGGCGTAGACTCCTTGATCACTACTTCAAGCGGTGCGCCTTCACGGGAAATTTCTTCGATCATGTGTTCAATCGCAGCCAGACGGCTGCTCTCCTCTTCAATTTTGGATTGTTGTTCGGCACGGCGAAGTCGGAGCATCCCTTGCATTTCTGAAGCCGAGATTCCTTCGTTTACCAGCGCGGCGACGCGCTCGAGTGAAAAGCCCAACTCCTTCAGCACGAGTATTCGATTCAGGCGGGGGAGTTGTGAGGCCTTGTAGGAGCGGTAGCCGGTCTCGCGGTCGACGCGTGCGGGCTTAAGTAGACCCGCTTCATCGTAGTACCGCAGAGTCTTCACCGTAATGCGGGCAAGTCTTGCAAATTCACCGATTGCGAACATAGTCTGATTGCACAGCCTCCCCTAAGGGGAGGGTCAAGAGATTTTTTTGATCCAGATATTTTTGAAGTGGATCACGCTAAATTGATCGTGTAACTGCAATCCAATCGGGCCGCTAGTCGCCCGCTTGGGGTCTGGCTTGATCTTCGCCACTTCCCGCCCGTTCAGCTTCACCGCAATCGAATCTTTCCGCACGGAGATATCCATCACATTCCACTGGTTCTCGCGTAAGGCATCTTTCGGTGCATCTACAAACCCGTAAATGCTGCCCGTCGGATGTGGATCCGGGTAGTTGTTGTTGATCTGGATTTCATAAGCGATCTTTGCCGGAGTCTTCGCGAAATCCGGGGGCCACGCAATCGCGCTCTCGGCGCGGCTCGGATCATGCAGCGAAATCCCGCTGTTTCCATGCTCCTTCGTCCAGAATTCCACGTGCAGGTCATACTGCTCAAAACTCTCTTTCGTATACAGCCAGGCCTGGTGATTGAGCCACTGCCCATACTCTTTCTCGCTTGTAAATCGCTTCCCCGGAGCCAGAGACTTTGAATCATAATCGCGCTGCCCTACCACCACTCCACCGTCAATTACGATCCACTTCCCGTCACCCCTCACCTCCCAGCCATTGAGGTCTTTCCCATTCAGCAACGTCTTATATCCAGGCGGCTGCCCCATCAGCATTCCAGCAAATACGACAAAGAGAAAATATTTCATGCATCTGACAGTTTATCCTTAGGTAGAAGCTAACAACAGAATGCCAACAGGCAAATTACAAGTAATCCCCCTTGGGGGCCTCGGCGAGTTCGGCATGAACTCCATGGCCCTCCGTTATAACGACGACATCATTGTCATCGACGCCGGTATGATGTTCCCCGACTCCGAGTTGCTCGGTGTCGATGTCGTCACCCCTGATTTTTCTTACCTCAAGGAAAACCGCGAGAAAGTACGAGCCCTGATTCTCACCCACGGCCATGAGGACCACATCGGCGGAGTGCCATATTTGCTATCGCAATTAAACATTCCTGTCTATGGCACTCCATTCACCCTTGCCATGGCCAGTCGCCGTCTTGAAGAGCACCATCTGCTGAGAGAAGCAGACCTCAACGAAGTGCAGCCTGGCGACAAGATCACGCTTGGCCCTTTCCTCGTGCACTTCATTCGCGTTACCCATTCCACGGTATCCTGTGTCGCGCTCGCGATCACAACGCCGTTGGGTATCGTGCTTCACACAGCCGATTTCAAGATCGACCAGACTCCGATTGACGACGAACACTTCGACCTACATGCGTTTGCCGAATACGGCAAGCGCGGCGTTCTCCTGCTGATGAGCGACTCGACCAACGTGGAACGCCCCGGCTACTCGGAATCAGAACGCGCCGTTCGTCCACGCCTCGAGCAGATTTTCGCCAGTGCTACCAAGCGCCTCGTCTTCTCCTGTTTCTCGAGTTCCATCCACCGAATCCAGCAGATTCTCGATGTCGCCGCCAAATACGATCGAAAGGTCGCACTCATCGGTCGCAGCCTCCTTGCAACCACCGAAATCTCTCACGACCTCGGGCTTCTGCGCATTCCCGACAATCTTCTGCTCCGTCCGCAAGACATCATGGATACGCTGCCTCACCGGGTTTGCTGTATCGTCTCCGGAACTCAGGGCGAGCCCATGTCGAGCCTCTCTCGTGTCGCCGTCGATAGCCACAAAAACCTTTCTGTAAAGGCCGGCGATACTGTCGTCCTTTCCAGCCGTATCATTCCAGGTAACGAAAAGCCCATTGGCCGCATGATGAACCACTTCGCCCGTCGTGGCGCGGATCTCATCTACGGCGGTGGCTCTCCGCCCGTCCATGTTTCCGGCCACGGCTTCCGCGAGGAATTGAACCTCATTCTCAACCTCGTTCGCCCCAAGTACTTCATGCCCGTGCACGGAGAATACTTACAACTGATTCGTCACGCTCAACTTGCCAAACACCTCGAAGGCAAAGGCCTTGAATCCACCTTCATCGTTGAAAATGGCGAGAGCCTTGTGATCGACAATCGCGGTGCTCGCAAGGGCGAAAAGATAAACACCGGTCGAGTCTGTATCGATTCAGGTTCGCTCGGCGATGTCGTTGAAGACCTCATCATTCGCGATCGCCGCAGTCTCGCTCAGGATGGCTTTGTCATCCCGGTGCTTGCCATCGACAGGGCAACCGGCCAGTTGCAGAGTCCGCCCGAGATCATTAGCCGTGGCTTCGTTTCGCTTGAAGAATCCAGCGATCTTCTGCCTTTCGCCAAGCAGGTCGTCATGAAGACAGTAGAAAGCTCAAGCCGCGAAGAGCGCAGCGATTGGGGTGTCATGCAGGAAAAAATCCGCACCGACCTCAAGCGCTTCCTGAACAAAGAGACACAGCGCCGGCCCCTCATCGTGCCGGTCATTCTGGAGGTCTGATCACCATGTGGAATTATCTCGAAGATGCTTCAAATTACCAGGGGCATGCCGACAAGATCCTCATCCCGAAGACCGAACCCGAGCTTCTGGAGATTCTTGCCGAAGCTCAGGCCGCAGCCATTCCTGTCACAATCGCCGGTGGTGGCTCTGGCCTCACCGGTGGTCGTGTGCCCGAAGGCGGCTGGTCCGTCTCGCTTGAAAAATTCAACACCATCAAAATCCATGATGGTTTCGCCGTTTGCGGTGCTGGTGCCATCCTCGGCGACCTCCATTCCGCAGCCAGGCGCTCCGGTCAGTTTTATCCTCCGGATCCAACAGAAATTATGGCTGCCATTGGCGGCACAATTTCGTGCAACGCCTGTGGTTCCCGCAGCTTTATGTATGGTGCCACTCGCCGCTGGATCCGCCGCCTCCGCGTCGCCTTGATGGATGGCCGTGTTCTCGATGTCCGTCGCGGCGAGGCTATCGACTTTCCGGTTCAGCCGGTCCATCGTCCCGCCTCTACCAAGCATTCCGCCGGCTATCCTCTCGAAACGGGTATGGACTGGATTGATCTGTTCACCGGTTCAGAAGGCACTCTCGGAGTTGTCATCGAAGCCGAACTCGAACTCCGCCCGCTTCCCAAAGAGCTTCTCAACGGCATTGTGTTCTTCGCTACCGACGAAGACGCCATCAACGCCGTCGAGGCCTGGCGTAGCATTCCAGCCTTGCGCATGCTCGAATATGCCGATCAACCTTCCCTCAATCTGATCCGCGAAAAGTATACCGATCTCCCTGCCAAAGCCGTCGCTTGCGTCATCGTCGAGCAAATCGTAGAAGATGATTCTGCCGTCGATGCCTGGGTAGATCGGTTGGCTGCCCAAAACGCTCTTGCCGACGAAAGCTGGTTCGGATCAGCAGAAGCAGACCGCGAACGGTTCCGCGGCTTCCGGCACTCTTTGGCCGAAAAGGTCATCCAGATGGTCCGCCAGATGGGTTTCCCCAAGCTAGGCTCCGATTTCTCCGTTCCAATTGCGAAGAATCGCGAAATGCTAACTTACTATCGCGACCAGATCGCCGCCCGTTTCCCGGCCCCCCACGCCATCTTCGGCCACATTGGGGATGCCCACGTGCACGTCAACCTCTTTCCCTCGAGCGAAGCCCTGATCGCCGAAGGCAAGAAACTGATGGACGACTTTGCCCTCAAGAGTGTCGAACTCGGGGGCACCATTGCCGCCGAACACGGCCTCGGCAAACGAAAACGCCACTTTCTTCCCTTCATGTTTTCCCCTTCTGAAATCGAATCGATGAAGGCAGTTAAGCTCCGCCTGGATCCGAAGTGGCTCTTGGGGCGCGGTAATCTATTCCCCACTTCTCCAGCGCATCCCGAAGCTTGAGAAAATCGATCGGCTTCGTTAGATAAGCATCCATTCCGCAAGTCAGGCATTGCTCCAGGTCGCTCTCCATAGCATTTGCCGTGATGGCAAGAATCGGTACTCGCCGACTGCCATTCTCCCCCGCACGGATGCGCCTTGTTGCTTCGTAGCCGTCCATCTCGGGCATCTGGCAATCCATAAGTATCAGGTCATAGTCTTGACGATCCAGCAGCGCTAGCGCTTCAAAGCCATTCCCCGCAACCGTTGCCTTACACCCCAATCTCTCGATCAACCTCACTGCCAGCTTTTGATTGACTTTGTTGTCCTCTACTAGCAAAACGTCCAAAACTTCCGATAGCGGCCTCAAGTCTCTCGACGCTTCCTTCCGCTGCAGAGAATTCTCGGGAGCGGCATCCAGGTGCAAATCCAGCCGAAATTCGCTGCCCTTCCCAATTTCGCTTTTCGCTTCGATGCGCCCGCCCATCAACTCCGCAAGGCTTCGCGATATCGAAAGTCCCAACCCACTCCCGCCATAGCGTCGAGTAGTTGAGAGATCCGCCTGGGTAAATTTCTGGAACACCATCTGCAGTTTCTCGGCTTCTATTCCGATTCCTGTATCTCGCACGCTCACCGATACAGCATATTGGCTGGCAGCCACATATTCAATCTTCGCTTCGATCTTAACTTCCCCAGCGCCCGTAAATTTCACTGCGTTGCCAATCAGGTTGAATAGAATCTGCCGGATTCTCAAAGCATCTCCGTAGAAAGCACGCGGCGCATCCACGGGATACTCCGTCCGCAGCACAAGACCCTTTTCTTCCGTCTTTACCCTCATCAGTTGCGCCACTTCCAATACAAGCGAGGCCAAGTCAATCGGTGCCCGTTCAATACTCAACTTCCCGGCCTCGATCCTCGAGAAGTCCAGTACATCATTGATCAGCGCCAATAGCGAGTGTGCGGATTGCGCAATGGTCTCCGCACAATCCTGTTGATCTTTGTTCAAATTGGTCTCCAGCAACAATTGACTCATGCCCGTGATCCCGTTCATCGGAGTACGAATTTCATGGCTGATCATGGCTAGAAAATCACTCTTCGACTGGTTCGCTCTTTCGGCTCTCTCTCTTGCCTCTGCCGCCGATATCTCCGCATTGGTCGAATCTGTGATGTCCCTCAGATTCGTCACCATGGCCCTAACCGATGGATTCTCAAACAGATTCCGTGAGATCACTTCAATCCATCGATATTCGCCACTCTTGTGCATCATCCGTATTCTCGACCGCTGCGTCTGACCCGCCACCTCCAGCAGTCCGTTCAATCTCGTTTCACTCCCAGCTCGATCCTCGGGATGAATCAGATCGGCACGAAAATTCCCCAATAGTTCCCTTGGCTCATAGCCAAGAATGATCTTCATTGCCGGACTAACGTAAAAAATCCTTCGATTCCGGTCCCAAAGTGTAATGCCAACCGAACTATATTCGATCAGTGCCCGAAAGCTCTCTTCCTTTTCTGCCAGTTCGCGATTATGCTTCATCGTTCCGGAGACAAACGCATAAATACTAAAGAATGCCGCAATCAGGCTCAACCCCACCGGCACATAAAAAACAGGTTGCTGCACCAATGGTGCCGGGATCAGAAATTGTTTCCCCGCTACTTCCTTGCTGCGTGAGCCAAACTGATCCTTCGCCTCTACTTCAAAAAAGTGCTCCCCGCTCGCCAGACCTGTCATCTTCGCCGAACTATTTCCTTGCCACTCCGACCAGGACCCGTGGTCTACCCTGTACCTCGAAAATACTCCTCTCGATGGACCGGATTCGTTGTAGGCCAGCGCCCTCCAGCCAAGTTCAACGCTGTTGTTTTCGACGCTCGACGAACTGAAAACTACCCTCGGCGCAGCCCCTTTCAACGTCTCCAGATCCAGGCAGAATACTCCCCCGCCATCGCTCCCCGTACAAGCATGCCCCCGCCAGAATGCAAAGGGCCAAAGTTCCAGATTCTCCAGTCCAGCCGCCTGCCCGATCGCGTTCCACTCTCTATCGCGTCTCACGAACAACCCTCCACGCGTAGTCAGCCATAGATTCCCATCGGGATCTTCCTCTATTTCCCAGCTTTGGTTCGTTGCTGCAGATGTCCCGGTCGACGTGTAATGAACCTTTCCTTGCTCGTCAATCTCACCCAATCCATTTCTTCGATCCGTAAAATAGACTCCGCCTCCTTTCCTCGTCCTAAGCGAAAATATTGCCTTCGTGCGTAACCCATCTTGCATGGACCAGTTTCTCAGCTTGCCCGCCTGTACTTTGCTGATGCCTACCACTGTGGCAAGCCATGTTGCACCGCCAGAATCGCTAGCAAGCGAATACACTCTCGAATCAGGCAAGCCGTTCTCTACATCCCATCGGGAGAATTTCTCGCCATCAAAAAGAAAAGCGCCACTCTGTGCGGCTTCGAGCCCTCCCCCGGTCGACAGTGCCCAGAGTCTGCCACTTCCATCGACTTGCATCCGGTGGTAGTTCGTCAACAAGAGTCCATCTGCCGCTCCATAACGTCGCCATTTCCCTTCGAAGTATCGGTATACTCCAGTGAATGCCGATCCACTGCTGCACCAGATCCCTCCCTGCTTGTCTTGCGCCAGCCCGGTAACAATCCCGATTCGGTCGCCACTAATTTCGTTGATGCGGCGCAATCGGCCCTCGGGCGAAACAATCACGATCCCCTCAGCAGTGCCACCCCAGAGGCTTCCATCCCGCGCAGGCAACAGCGATACAAAATGGTTATTCAGGTCTGGAAAAGCAAAGCTCAACTTTCCCCAACGCTTTTGATCTGCCCGCAAGACTTTCAGCCCGTTGGCACTCCCAATCCAAAGTCGGCCAGCACGATCAAAGAAAATACTGGTTGCGTTTCGCAGGGGCGCTGGTATTGTCTTAATCGGTGACCATTCACCAGCCTCACGGATCCAGATATCTTGCGAGTTGTACAGCGCGATGGCGTCTCCGTTTTCTGACACTGCCAAGAGCCTGACAATCTGGTCCACGCTATTTCGTGTTCTCCGGATCCTCCCCGCGCTGTCCCATTCCCAGAGCCCTCGCCAGTCCGCTGGAAAAGCAACCGACAGCAGCCCTTGCGCCTTGTGATTCTCACCAAGCCCTCGAATCATGGCTCCACTGATTTGCGAGGGTACCTTTAGCGAACTGCTTTTCCATGGCACCGAAACTTCATTCTGCTTCCACCGGTGTATCCCCTCAGCACCCACCACAAAGACGGTTCCGCCAGCGCCACTTCTCATCCGGCTGCCCATCCCGATCTTGTTCTCGAGGATTCGGCTTTCGACTTCCTCACCGCTTCCGCTCCACACGTAACTGTTTAATTTCAGGTCTTCAACTACTAAACTTCCACCAACTCTGCCACTCACTGAGGAAACATTCAATCGCTCCCCTTTATACGTAAGCGCTATCGGACGGCAACTCGCTCTCCCCAATTCCAACAGTCCCCCGTCCCAAACCGCCAGCACAGTGTTCTTGCCAAACGGCTGTATTTGAGTCGGCCCAAATTTTTTGATGCCAACCTCACACCTGCTTGCTTTCCACTCATACCCGTCATACCAGGCCACTCCACTGGCAGTGTTCACCCACAACGTCCCGTCTTCACTTTCAACGATCTGAACGATTTCCGGGCTCGGCAACCCATCCTCCTTGCTAAACTCCGACCAACGCCACATTTCCTGCATCGCTTCGCTCAGCCTTACAGGGCTTTCCAGACGAAACTCCGTAGACGCACTGTTCCTGTCCCCTGCCCAGACCGAGGCAACCAGCGACAACACAACAAAAATACAACGCGGAATCAGGCTACTCCTCTTGAAATCTTATCGACAGCATCATACTCCTCGATAATAGAACGCCCGATTCCGCTTGAAAACGACTAATTGCCCTTGCGAATGTAAATATTCCCGTTGAAAGTCTTGAAGCTATAGTCTGGCCCACCCCCATTGATAGCTCCAATACTCATTGTTTCCATCCGGATCCGATTCTTGCCTTTGTCCCCGGGCTTCGTTTCAGATTTTTCTAGCTTTGTTGCGTTGGGTTGCATTTGCACCTCAAAGTCGCTAAATACATCGCCATTGCTGGTCTGTAATTTCAAGTTTGCTTTCGTCGTAGCCGGCAACGTCACATCAATCGTTCCATTCATCGAGCTGAAGCTCATCGGCTTTGTGGCATCCACTCTTTTGAACTTCGCCACTACCTTTCCGTTCAAAGAATGCGCCACTACCGAGCCCGAGATATCGTTCAACTGAATACTGCCGTTGGTCGAATTCAACTCCATCTCCCCCTCAACTCCCTCAACTGTCATCATCCGCCCGTTCGTCGCCGACAGCTTCAGGGATGTCTTTGCCGGCACCAGTATCGTCACATTCTCACTTCGCGACTTCCATCCCATCGAGATCGTCACGACGTTGTTCTCTTCCTCGATCGTGATCGAAGAGCCCGTCGCATTCAGTCGCTTCAATCCCTTTGCTGATTCCGGAACATCCCGCTCCCGCTCCCTTTCGCCTTTGCTGTCCGTTTCGACAACCACATCCTTGCCTTCATGCGTCTTTACGCTGATCGACCCGTACAGGATGTTCATTTTGACTGTCCCTGGTCGCGCCGGGTCGCGAAACGCGATCGACAATTTGTCTCCACTCGCCGGTTGCGCCTCAAGCGTTGTGCCCCAAATCAGCAGATATAGCAGTGCCTTCTTCATTGTTTTTCTATGCCTTTCTTTCGAGAATACGGATGTCGCCGTTGAGTCCTTCGACTCTCACTTCAATGCCCCCTCGGCCAACGCGACCCCCCGCATAACGGTTCCTGCTCACAATACGCCGCATGCCTCGCTCTGTTACCGCAGTCTCTGTTTTCCCCGGTATTTCCTTCATCTCAAAGCCCGTATAAATGTTGCCATTCAGCGTCTTCAGCTGAAAATCAGCCTGCAACTGTTTCGGGAACTCTACCTCGATTTCGCCGTTTACGTTCTTGATGTAGATGTCCTTCTCCGGTAGCGTCGTGTAGCTCACCTGCACTGCGCCATTCACTCCTCGGAGTATCAGTCTCATTCCTGCCGGCATTTCCACTTCCACGTTGTGGCGGTAAGAATAGCGTTGCCGCTGCCGCTGCTCCGGGTTCTCCACCCACACCCGAAATGTCTCCCCCTCCAGCCTCGGTTCAAAGTGCACTTCCCGCTTCGCAAGTTCAAGATCTTCCACGATAGGCGCTGTCAATTCGATTTCAGCTTGCACCCGAATCTCCTGTACGGCGCCAGCTTTTACCCTCACCTCGCCATTTACGACGTCGATGTCCATCACCCCTCGTGTAACCGGGTAGCGCCGGTGAAATTGGTAACTATGTTTCTGTGCACCCAGCAGCGCCAGCGGACTCAACAACATTACTCTTCTCTTCATTGCACTTTCAACTCCTCAATTGCCTGATCCAGACGCAATTTCACGGTCGGATCAATACTCTCCTGACGAGCCAGCTTCTCAAAATTCGGCGTTGCCCTGCGCTCCCGAAACTCAACCATCACATCAATCAACGCCAGTTGCATCAGCGGCGAATCCTGCATCGGCAAGGCTTCTACCATCGCCTGACGTACCTTCGGCCGGCTGCTGTATCTCCGCAATGCATCCGTCGCCGCCAGCCGCACGTCCACACTCGAATCACCGCGCAAAGTTTGAAGCAGCGCTCCTACTACCTCATCGTCTGGGTTGTCGAGACGCACCGAATAGTTCACGCCCCGCAACCTCTCCACCGCACTCTGCTGCTGCAACAGGCTCATCGCCATCATGCTCCGCATCGTACGCAATTCTTCACGTAATTCTCCAATCTCAGATTTTGGTTTCACCCCTCCCCAAAACGTGCCGGCAAAAAAGCCACCGATTGCAAAAATCGCTGCCGCTGCCCAGCCGAGAGCAGGCTGCTTCCACCAGACACCCTTACTGATTCCCTCGCCACTCCACTCTGCGCTGCGAAGCGCCTTCGCTTCCCGTGTCAACATTGCTTCAAAATCTTGTCGGAAATACGCACTCGGCATTGCCGCCGGCAATTTCCCCAACTTTTCCCACAATTCGATTTCTCCTTTGCAGGTCTCACACTCTTCCACATGTGCAGCAAAACTTTCACTCTCCCGCACGCTCAGCCGCTTCTCAAGGTAAGCCGCAAGCTGC
Source organism: Acidobacteriota bacterium (assembly GCA_025354885.1). Classification (GTDB taxonomy): domain Bacteria; phylum Acidobacteriota; class Terriglobia; order Bryobacterales; family Bryobacteraceae; genus Bryobacter. The sequence goes on from JANXLY010000389.1 coordinate 27,247, forward strand.
CGCTCCCCCGTCGCACAAAAACTGGATTCCCTCATCATTCGCTTCTCCCTTCGAGTAAATTCAGATAGGTCTCCCGCAAACTCGTCAGTGCCCGGTGCAGCCGAACCCGCGCCGCAACCGTCTCGCAACCCAGAATTTCTGCAATTTCTTCATGCCGCAATTCCTGAAATCGCGCCATCACCACAATTTCCCGCTTCGATGGGGGCAGCATTCCCAATGCTTTATGCAGCAGCGCCGCTTTCTGCTTCTCTTCCACCGGGAAACTGGCAGGGGCCGGCGCATCCCAACCCTCTTCCCACTCCACTTCAAAACGCTTCTTCCGCCAATAATCCATCTGCAGGTTCCGCACAATCGAATACATCCACGCCTGAAAACTGTGCCCATCCTTGAAGCTGCTGCGAAAACGCAACACCCGACAGAACCCTTCCTGTACCAGATCTTCACTCAATTGCCGGTCCTGATTCATCCGCCAGCAATAGCGAAACAGCTTCTCGCCATGACGATCAAAAAGTTCGCTCAGCGGCAACACATCCCCTTCACGCACCCGCACCATCAGAGCTTCATCGCTCTCCGCTTCCGCGTTTGTGTTGAGTTTGACCTGCAATGTCCCTGCGCCTACTTTTTCTTACGCCTCGCAGGACGAAGTGTTACCGCACGGCGTCAGTTTTCGCATTCACAATCTGAAATGCCTGCCGTGAAATGGGCAGCCGATTATCTACCCCCTCCAGATTCGTCAGCCAAACAAACGCAAATTGCTGATCCGGCCGCAAGTACAGGATCGTGCTCGTCCCCTGTTGCCCACCCGTGTGATAAACCTCGCGGTCCCCTTCAGGGCTCCTCGCCAGACTCCACCCCAATCCGTAGCCTGTAATCTTGCCCGACTTCAGTCTCCCCGAACTCCACATCAGATCAATCGTTTCTGACTTTAACAGTCGTTGTCGGAATATCCCCTCGCTGAATCGCAGCAAATCATCCACCGTCGATACATACCCACCACCCGGAATCTTCGCCGTGTTATCCGATACCGCGCAATCCTCAACTTCCCCAGTTGCGTTTTTGCGATACCCCTGAGCTCTCCGCAGCGAAATCCCCCTCCCGTTATCAGGAGCAGTTGAACACATCCCCACCGTGGCAAACACCTTGTCTTGCATCCATTTTACGTAAGGCAATCCACTCGCCCCTTCGATCGCGCAGCCAACCAGACTGTAGCCATAGGTGCTGTACAGATACTTCGTGCCGGGCTCGTGCTCCAGCGGATCCGCCGCAAATTTCCTTAGCGATTCTGCCACCGAAGAAAAATGAATGCTATTGTTTGCATCCTCCGGATCTTGTGTCTTGTAACTCCGGATCCCCCCCAAATGTCCCAGCAATTGCCCCAAGTGAATTGCCGGATACTTCAAAGGGAAAGCTGGACAGTACTTCCGCACTTCGTCGTTCAACGTAAGCCGCTTCATTTCGACAAGTTGCAGCAGTCCAACTGCAGTCATCGGTTTCGAGATCGAGGCCAGCCGGAACGGAGTGTCCCGCTTCACCGTTCGCCCACTCTTCAGATCTGCAATCCCGCTCGCCTTGTTCCAGATCACTTCACCGCGATAATACACAGCCGCTGCATAACCAGGAATCTTCAGCCTCTGCTTCTCACTATCAAGCAAACGCCCAAGCGCAGCAAAATCCTGCCCAAGGCAGGCAACCGCCCAGAACTCAAGCGCTAATAAATGAAGAAAAACTAAGGTAATTAATCTCAACATCGGGCCAAGCCAAGATATTCATCTTAGCCTTTAGCCCTTGCTTTCGCCATCAGAAATTGCCGCCAACCTCCCAACTCCAAACTTGAATAGGCCACTCAGCCCCTTCGCCTCTTGCTTCGCCTGCTTCGGCAATTCCGGCATGCTCCGCTCCAGCAAGGCATATCCCAACTTGTTGATCTGCTTTCCCAACTCCGTACTCGCAGAGATCTCCTTCCCTTCCGCCATCGCCTGATTTACACCCCGATAATCGTTCGGAAAGCTCATCATCACCTTGGCCCCAAGCAGATTTTCAATCTCGCTCAGTTGCAGCAAGTCCGTTTTCGACTGACGGTTTAACAAAAAGTTCACTCTGTCTCCAAGATCAATCGCCTTCAGATAGTGGAATTTCTCTCGCGCCAGATGGAGAGACGGAATCTCGGGCGTGCACACCACAAAAATTTTCTTCGACTCTTTCATCACCTCAATCGCATACTTCTCCATGTTGCCCGATAAATCTACGCAGATCGCCTTGTAGTTCTTGCGCGCGTAATCGATCAGATCGCGAATCGCCGTGTCCGCAAGCCGCACTCCCGCTTGAATCCTGCCAGCATGCAATACATCCATTCGGCCTCTGGAACTTACCAGATTGGGCCACAACGCCTCGTCCATATTCGCTGCATGCTCGGCTGCATCGAGTATCGTGCGATCATTTTCCAGCTTCAGAAGAAATCGCACCAGGCCACTGTTCAGGTCCAGATCCAATAACAGGCAATTGCCTTCAGGCTGTCTCGCCATCGCAATCGCCGTGTTCACTGTCAGCGTTGTAGTTCCTGATCCGGGCTTTGATGGCAAGAAAGAGTAAACCAGATTCGTCTGCGCAGACGCCATCGGGCTCTTTTCAGCTGCATCTCGCACCCGAATTAGAATCTCCGCCACTTCCTTCATTTCAAATGGCGAAGGCAGATATTCCCGAATCCCGATTTGCATCAATTTCATCAGGATCGAAGAATCCAGCGCATCATGAAAAGCCACAATCTGCAGCCCCGTAAACTCACCCTGCAAGAGCCGAACGATCTCAAAGCTTCGCTCCAGATCCTGAAGCCCCAGAAAGACAACTTGCGGTGCCATGGTCCTCACCATCCGTAGCAACTCGTATTCGTGTGGATACTGTGGCAAATCTTTTACCACGGCAATGCCGCCCAGCTCCTGAAGCGCGCCGGTGAGATAATCCGCGAGTTCTCGTTCGGGCCCGATCACGATACATCTAAGAACCATTGCTTTTTCCTCGTTACCGCCATTCCGGATTCTTCGTCCCCTCTGGGACATAATCCGCTCTACGATTCTTATCGGTCTGCGTTAGCATTTCTCTATGAAGAAATTGATGGAGATCACCTGCCCCTGCTGCGAGGCCAAGTTAAAGGTCGACATCGTCACCGAGGCCGTCATCACCTACGAAGCCAAAAAGAAAGCGCCACCCATTGAAGATTTCGCCAAGGCTGTCCAAAATCTAAAAGGCGAAGCCGCCCGCCGCGATGCCGCTTTCGAGAAGAGCTTCGCCGCCACCAGGAATCAGGGCGAAGTACTCAATAAGAAATTCGACGAGCTCCTCAAACAGGCAAAGGCGGACCCAAGTTCGGGCCCGCCTAAAAAACCTTTCGAGTTTGACTAAGTTCTACGCCAGCGCCTGATCAATATCCCAAAGCAGATCCTCGATGTTTTCGAGGCCCACCGAGAGTCGAACCATGTCCGGGCTCACTCCCGCAGCCGCTTGTTGTTCTGTCGACAATTGTTGATGCGTCGTCGCCGAAGGCTGTATCACCAGACTCCGCGCATCGCCCACATTCGCCAGGTGCGAAAAGATCTGCAGCTTATCGACAAACGCTCTGCCCGCTTCAAGTCCACCCTTTACTCCAAAACTGAACACTGCTCCCGGCCCTTTCGGCATATACTTCGCCGCAAGCGCATGATAGGGGCTCGACTTCAACCCCGGATACTTCACCCACGCCACCGCCGGATGACTCTCCAGATGCTCCGCCACCGCCTTCGCATTTGCCACATGCCGATCCATGCGCAGGCTCAACGTTTCAACCCCCTGCAGAAAGAGAAATGAGTTGAATGGACTCATCGCCGGGCCCATATCCCGCAAGCCTTCCACTCGCGCCTTGATGATGTATGCAATCGGCCCCAGTGCTTCAGAAAACACCATCCCGTGATAAGCCTTCGACGGCTCGTTCATCTGCGGAAAATTGCCACCCTTCCAGTCGAACTTGCCCGAGTCAACAATCATCCCGCCTATCGAAGTTCCATGCCCGCCAATGAACTTCGTCAGACTGTGCACCACAATGTCGGCACCATGGTCGATCGGTCGGCAAAGGTAGGGAGTAGCAAAGGTGTTGTCGATCATCAACGGCAACTTCGCCTCATGCGCAATCGCCGCCACCGCCGCGATATCAAGAATGTTCCCGCGCGGATTCGAAATCGTCTCCCCGTAAACCAGCTTCGTATTCGGACGGATCGCCTTGCGGAAGTTCTCCGGATCATCCGGCTCCACAAAAGTCGTCTCGATTCCCATCTTCCTGAAACTCACATCAAACTGCGTATAGGTCCCGCCATACAGCGTGCTCGACGCCACAATATGGTCGCCCGCCTGGCAGATATTCGTGATTGCAATAAACTGTGCCGATTGCCCCGATGCCACTGCCAGCCCCGCGATCCCGTTCTCAAGCGAAGCCACCCGCTGTTCAAGCACATCCGTCGTCGGGTTCATCAGCCGCGTGTAGATGTTGCCAAACTTCTGCAACCCAAACAGCTCCGCAGCATCCTGCGAATTCTCAAAAGTGAAAGAGGTAGTCTGATAGATCGGTACGGCTCGCGCATGCGTGGCGGAGTCGGGGTCATAGCCCTTGTGCAGGGCCCGTGTGTCAAAGCCAAGCGGCTTCTCAATCTTTGCGGTTTTCATACTTTTAACATCCTAACCCTATCTCTTGTATCCAAACTTTCTTAAAAGTCCCTGCCGCCACTCCACTCCCTCCGGCCCCTCCACTCCCAGTGGGCTTCCCCCATCAATTACCCCCAATACTCCACGCCCCTGCTCACTCTCAGCCACAATCACCTGCACCGGATTCGCCGTCGCACAAAACAACGTCACCACTTCGGGCACTTCCTTGATTCGCGACAGGATCTGAATCGGAAAACCCTTCCGCAAAAACACAAAAAACGTATGCCCAGCTCCCACTGCCTGCGCATTCTCAACTGCCGCCGCCTTCATCTCGGCATCATTGCCCTCCACGCGAATCAGACGATCTCCGGACGCCTCGCAAAACGCGATCCCAAACTCCATCCCGGGGTTCGTATTGATGATCGCCTCATACAGATCTTCCACCGTCTTGATAAAGTGGCTCTGGCCAAAAATCAAATTCGCCCCCTCGGGGATACTGAGTTGAACGCTTTTTAGTTCCATGCTGGTCTCTTACCTTATATCCTGAACCCAAGTGCCGATGCGCCTTCTCCTGTTGTTCCAACTCCTCGCCGCCGACCCTCTCTTCCACTTGCACGACTACCAGCAGGCCGTACGTCTCGACCCCAAACTCCTCAGCGCCGCACTCTAACGCGCTCTCATTGCCCTCAATCGCTCCAAAGAAGCCATCCCCCACCTCGAAATCGCCGCCCGTGCCAACATCGACAAGACCCTCTGGGCCGCCCTTGCCAACGCCTACCGCCTCACCGGTCGAAATCAAGATGCAGCAGTTGCGCTCCAAAGGTCCCGCTAACCCTCTATCCTGAATAAGGATGAATGGTCTTCCTGGCTTTGGCTTTCTACGAAATCTCATTGAGCGCCGCAGCCTCCTCTACCAAATGGTGCGCCGCGACTTCGAGCGCCGCTATGTCGGTTCGATGGGTGGCTGGCTCTGGGGTCTATTGCAGCCCCTCGTCCTGTTATTGAGCTGGACCTTCGTTTTTCATGTCTGCCTCAAGATGGGAGTTCCCCCCGGTCAGGGCACCAGCAGTTACACTATTTTCCTCTTTACCGGCTATCTCCCCTGGATGCTCTTTCAGGAAACAATTACCCGCAGCTCCACTTCACTCCTTGAACATTCCAATCTCATCACCAAAACCGTCTTTCCCAGCGAAATCATCCCCGTTAGCGTATTCTTCTCCTCACTGATCAACCACGCCCTCACCTTCCTCATCGCCATCGTCGCTGTTGTCTTCTTCGATGGCGGCATCAGCCCCTATGCCTGGTTCCTGCCCTTCTACATAGTTCTGCTTGGGCTCTTTTCCGTCGGCCTCTCCTGGATGGTCGCAGCCTTCCAGGTCTACCTCCGCGACACTGCCCAGGTCGTTACCGTAATCCTCAGTCTCTGGTTCTGGATCACGCCCATCTTCATTGACATCGAACAAATTCCCCAACGCTTCCGCTTTCTCCCTGCTCTAAATCCCTTGTCCTTTCTCGTCCGCGCCTATCGTGATCGCATGCTGACCCACCGCATGCCAGACTGGCAGGAATTCGCCCTCCTCGCCCTCTGGGCTTGCACTGCATTCTTAGCCGGTGGATTAATCTTCAAACAACTCAAGAAAGGCTTTGCTGACGTTTTATGAAAGTTGCATTTTTCAGCGCTCATGATTTCGACAAGGGGGCCTTTGATGCTTACAACGCGCGTAAGGGCCATACGCTTGAATACCTGACGCCCCACCTCAATCTCGATACAGCGAGCCTCGCCGCAGGCCACGATTGCGTTTGTGTTTTTGTCAACGACACTCTTAGTGCCCCTGTCATCGAAAAACTCGCCGGCCTTGGCATCACGCTAATCGCCGCCCGCAGTGCCGGTTTCAATCACATCGAAATCGAAGCCGCAAAGAAATTCGGCATCGCCGTCGTCCGCGTCCCGGCCTATTCACCCTTCGCGGTTGCGGAGCACGCTGTTGCGATGATCCTCACCCTCAACCGCAAAACACACCTCGCCTACAATCGCGTGCGCGAAGGCAACTTTGCCCTCACCGGCCTTCTCGGCTTCGACCTCCACGGCAAAACCATCGGCGTCATCGGCACAGGGAAAATCGGCCAGGTCTTCGCTAAAATCATGATCGGCTTCGGAGCCGAAGTCCTGGCCTACGACGTCGCCCCCAATGTCAGCGTCCGTGAGATGGGCGTCAGCTACCAGCCCCTCGCCGATGTCTTGCGCAAGAGCGACATCGTAAGTCTCCATTGTCCGTTGCTCCAGCAAACCCACCACATGATCAACGCCGATTCTCTCGCCCGCATGAAGCCAGGCGCGATGCTCATCAATACCTCACGCGGCGGTCTCGTCGATACCCCCGCAGTGATCGATGCCCTCAAGTCGGGCCACCTCGGCGCGCTTGGTCTTGATGTTTACGAAGAAGAAGCCGAGCTCTTCTTTGAAGATCTCAGCGGCAAGGTTTTGCAGGACGACGTCTTCGCTCGCCTGCTCACTTTCTCAAACGTCCTCATTACCGGGCATCAGGCCTTCTTTACTACAGAAGCCCTGCAGGGCATCGCCATGACCACCCTTGATAGCATTAGCGATTTCGAACAAACCGGCGATTCCAAAAATCGCATCCGCGGCAAATAGTCTCTAGCGCCCAAGCACCAACACCGACACCGTTCGCTCCACCGGCGGCAGACAGATCACATCGCTACAAGCCTGGTAGCGCGCAATCAAGTTCACCTGCTTTCCTGCCGCTCCCACCGGCTTGCCCCATTTGAGCGGAACCTCAAAATCCACACTCCCGCTAAAGGTCTCGACATCCACCTCAAAGGTCGCATCCCGCTTCACATCAGGCTTTGGCTGCGCAACCTCACCGAGAGTCACAAGCCCATCCTCCACCACCCGAATCTTGGTCCGTATCGGCCCGCCCTTAGGCGTCGTCAGCGAGTAGAGGTGATATCCGGAATCAATATCCGCATGCAGTCGCAACATCGTCGGCGAACTTGCAAACAGGCTCCAGTGCACTGGGTTCAGATTCGGCGCAAACCCAAGCAGCGCCCCGCCTACCAGCAAAATCAGGAGTTTCATTTCTCTACATCCTCTGCTGAGCAATGCCCAGCACCCTTCCCGTCGCCCGATCCTGCACAAACGCCACTACTCGCAACCCATTCCCGCCCGCCCCTGCCGGGATCTTCAGCTCCACTTCCTTCGAGAATTCTCCACGGCCAACACTACCCACCACACTCAAACTCCGCACCACCGCCACATGCTTCAACGTCCGCCCAGTATTCTCGCCCTTACTCACTTGACTTTCAGCCGCGCTATCCGCAATCGCCACATAGATCGTCGCACCGCTCTTGCCAATCCCGGCCGGCTTCTCGATCATCACCCGCAGCTTCACACTATCGCCGTTCCGCGCCACATCCTTCAGCATCACTGGCAGCTTCTGACCTCGCAAAGCCTTCTCGATCGCCAGCTTCGCTTCAGCTTCATTGCTGCCCACAAACTCGCTCTGCCCATCCACCACCAACTGCGGCGTGTAAACTCCAGTCAACCCAAAATACTTCGCATATTCCCACTGCCGCTTTGTCAAACTCGCCGACGAAAACCGATCCTTCCAGCTTCCATCCCAATAATCCACATGCTCGCTCAGAACAATCAGGTCCGCCCCCGCAATAGGCTGCTTCTTGTCGAGCGATTCCAGCAGTCGGTCCGCCGGCGGGCAACTCGAACAGCCCTCCGACGTAAACAGTTCGAGTAAAACGGGCACTTGGGCATTCATGCCAAGGCAACCCAGTAGCAAAACAACAGAAAACTTCATAGCGATTCTTTCGCCTCCGATTGACCATTGCCAACAGCGTCAATAAAGTTACGCCGCTCTGTACTTCCGCAGCAATTCGTACAACACGATCGCCCCCGCACTTGACACATTCAGCGAATGCTTCACCCCCAGCATTGGCAGCCGCACAAAGGTATCGCAACGCCCCAGCAATTCATCCCCGATCCCGTCCACCTCATGCCCAAACAGCAGCAACACCGGCCAGCGCGGCTTCCAGTCAAACAGATCCACTGCCGTTACTGCCGTCTCGATCGCCGCAATCTCATAACCCCGCCCGTGCATTTCATCTACAGTTTCAAGTGCATTCGGGCTATCCAACCACCGCACGCTATCCTCTGCCCCCAGCGCCGTCTTCGTAATCGCATTCTTCGGAGGCCGCGCCGTAATCCCGCTCAGGTAAATACTCTCAATACCCGCCCCATCCGCAGTCCTAAAAAAACTCCCTACGTTATACATGCTCCGTATGTTGTCTAGCAACAACGACACCGGCAGCTTCTCAATATGGTCATAGGTCAAGGCCGCCTGAGTCACTCGAAATGGAACCCGATCCATCGCTAATTTCCGCTCATCATGGGCCGGTCCCAGTGCGCCGTCCACATACTGAACAATCCAAACGCAACCAGCAACCCCACTAACTGATAGAGAATTCCATTGTCCTCGTCCTCCGGCAGATCCTTCGTAAACATCCGGTAAGTCGCCCCCAAGGCAATCAGAAAGAACATAGTCTCCGAGCTCAGATACCACATGCCCAGCATCGTTCCCAGCACCATGCCTCGCTGTTTGCGCCCCAGCACTTTGTAGGCATGGCTGCCATCCAGTCCAAATAACGGCACCAGGTTAAACAGATTGATCACTGCCCCGGTGTGCGAAACAGCCGACATCCAGCGCAACTCGAGAAATTGCGCCCCCATTTCAAACAACAGGCAGGCCCCCAGTCCCCACCACGGACCCCCGAGTCCAATTCGTGCATCCTCCCGCGGGTTCGTAATCGCCGCTTCGCTCCTCACAAAAGCGCCAAACATCGGAATGAACATCGGTGCTGTCGCCGGGATTCCAAAACGTCGAAACGCCCACATATGCCCCATCTCGTGCAAATAAATACTCACAATGATCCCTACCGCATAACGCCATCCATACAGCGCCCAATACACGCCCATCGAAGCAAACATCGACAGCAGCGTCGGCAATTTTGTCAGGCCCAGCAGCAGAAACTTCCCCTTCGTCGCAAGCAGTAAGGCAAAGGCCTTGAACTTCCACAACATCGCACCCGCTACACCAAAACTCCCCACCAGCTTCTTCCACGCCGGATCCTTCGGCACATCATGCGCCGTCGGCGGTGGCAATTCCGTCAGCTTCGCCGCTACCGCCTGATACTGCGAACTTCCGCGCGGCAGCATCATCAGCATCTGCTGAAACAGCGTTCGCGTCTCATCAAAATTCCCCACTGCTGCAGTCGCCCGCGCCCGCTCTGCCATCTCTTGCAACTCGCTCGCATACACCAGACGCTGACAAGCCGGGCAGGCAAGTACGCCCTCACTCAACACTTCCCCGCACTGCTGGCAAAATTGCTTTGCTTCCATCTATGCTTTCTTTGCCACTTCAGTCGAATACGGTCCCCGCAGTGTAACCTTCGCGTTACCGGTCTGACGCCATGCCTGCTGCAATCCAAAGAACAAAATCAGCAACCCGAAAATCCCCCCAAACCCTTCCTTCATTTCAAGAAACGGCTTGCCAAAGGAATACAGCAACAACAACGGATAGCCTGTCCAACTGCTCGCCTCGCGCCCCTCCCGCCACAACGAATAAACCACCTGCACAAACAGGCTTCCACTGATCGCAACATAAGTCGCCACCACCGCTACAATCTGTACCGGCCTTCCCCCAAGTCCCGCCGTACCTTTCCTTGCCGCCTTGCCGATCAACCACCCCACCGCAATCGAAATCAGCGCCAGTTCATACCCGGTGATAATCAGGATCAACGCATACCCCACCGCGCACGCAGCAGCCGCTCCAAACGCATACAGCGCACCACGTAACAGTAGCGCGCTGCCTGGTTCTTTCTGCGCTTTCTCAAGATTACTCGCGCAGTTGGGGCACACTGCCCGCTCGTTCGCTAGCGAATAGCTGCTCAAGATCCGAGCCCCGCACACAGCACAAGGGCCTACACCCGCCGGATTCGAGAATTCGGCCTTTTCAAATTGCAAGTCATCCATCAGAACCTAGGCTAACAATGATTGCTCCTCTTCCACCACCTCAGGCACAACTGCATCGAAACGCAGGTTCCCTGTCGCCGGATCCATATCAATATTCACCCTCATCCCGTCGCGCACCTCCCCACTCAGCAATCTGCGTGCCAGCGGCGTCTCGATCTCCTTCTGGATGGCCCGCTTCAGTGGACGAGCTCCGTAGGCCGGATCATGGCCAATCCGCACCAGTTGCGCCCTTGCCGCGTCCGTCAATACCAGCTCGATCTTGCGGTCAGCCAAGCGCCCGCGGACACTGTTCAGCTGGATCTCGACAATCTCCTTCAGATGCTCTTCGCTCAAGGCATGGAAGACAATCGTCTCATCCACCCGATTCAAAAATTCCGGACGGAAAAACTTCTTCATCTCTTCCATCACCGACATTTTCATCATGTCGTAATCGCTACCTTCAAAGTTCCCCCGGAATTCAAGAATCCGGTGCGAACCGAGGTTCGAAGTCATGACAATAATCGTGTTCTTGAAGTCCACTCTCCGTCCCTGCCCATCCGTCAGATGCCCCTCATCGAGGATCTGCAACAACACATTAAACACATCCGGATGCGCCTTCTCGATTTCGTCAAACAGCACCACACAATACGGTCGCCGCCGCACCAGTTCTGTCAACTGCCCGCCCTCTTCATAACCCACATATCCGGGAGGCGCGCCAATCAGTCGAGAAACATTGTGCTTCTCCTGATACTCGGTCATATCAATCCGCACCATCGCCCGCTCATCGTCAAACAGATAGCTGGCCAGTGCCCGAGCAAGCTCCGTCTTGCCAACCCCCGTTGGTCCAAGAAAGATAAAACTGCCAATCGGCCGCTTCGGATCCTTGATCCCGCTCCGTGCCCGCAACACCGCTTCCGATACTGCCGTTACTGCTTCTGCCTGTCCAATCACACGCTCGTGCAATTCGTCCTCAAGATGCAATAACTTCTGCATCTCCCCTTCCAGCAGCTTCGATACCGGCACTCCCGTCCATCGCGCCACAACCGCCGCGATATCCTCTTCATCCACAACTTCCTTCAGTAATTTCGCCTGTCCCTGATTCGCCGCAAGCTTTGCTTCGGTCTCGGTCAGGTCCCGTTCCAGTTGCGGAATCTCGCCAAACTTCAGCTTCGCCGCCGCGCTGTAATCCGCCAGCCTCTCCACCCGGTCAAGGTCTGCCCGCTTCTGCTCCAGCTTCTCCCGAATCAGCCGCAACTGATCGACGCCACCCTTCTCCAGATCCCACTGAGCCCGCAGTGCATCCGAATCCGTTTTCAGATCAGTCAATTCCTTATCTAGCTTCTCCAGGCGATTCTTCGATGCGTCATCGCTTTCCTTACTCAACGCCGTTCGTTCAATCTCAAGCTGCATCACGCGACGCGAAATCTCATCCATCTCCGCCGGCATCGAATCGATTTCGGTCCGCAATTTCGCCGCTGCCTCGTCCATCAAGTCGATCGCCTTATCCGGCAAAAATCGATCTGCAATATACCGATCCGACAACACCGCTGCCGCAACCAGCGCCGAGTCCTTGATCCTCACCCCGTGGTGCACTTCGTATCTCTCCTTCAATCCACGCAAAATCGAAATCGTATCTTCCACCGTCGGCTGATCCACCATCACCGGCTGAAAACGCCTCTCCAGCGCCGCGTCCTTCTCGATGTACTTTTTGTACTCATCAAGCGTCGTCGCCCCAATGCAATGCAATTCCCCTCTTGCCAGCATCGGCTTTAGCAAATTGCCCGCATCCATTGAGCCCTCAGTCTTGCCCGCACCCACCACCGTATGCAGCTCATCAATGAATAAAATCACCTGTCCCTGTGCCGTTGTAACTTCTTTCAGCACAGCCTTCAGTCGCTCTTCAAATTCACCTCGATACTTTGCTCCTGCAATGAGCGCACCCATATCAAGCGACACCACTCGCTTGTTCTTCAATCCCTCCGGTACATCGCCGCGCACAATGCGCTGTGCCAGCCCTTCTGCAATCGCCGTCTTGCCAACGCCAGGTTCCCCGATCAGCACCGGGTTGTTCTTCGTCCTCCGCGACAACACTTGTATCACTCGCCGAATTTCTTCATCGCGGCCGATCACCGGGTCCAGCTTCCCCTGCGCTGCCGACGCCGTCAGATCACGCCCATACTTTTCCAGAGACTCATAAGTCTCTTCAGGATTTTGACTCGTCACTCGTTGTGCTCCCCTCACTCCCGCGATCGCTGCTTCCAGCTTCGCCCGCGTCACACCCATTTCCTTCAACACCCGACCCGCCGCCCCCGTATCCTGCACCGCCGCCAGTAACACATGCTCCACACTCAAAAAATCATCTTTGCGCTTCTTCGCCTCATCCTCAGCGTCAGAAAACAGCTTCGTCAGCCGCTGTGTCACATAGATCTGCTCCGGTCCCCCCGTCTGCGTCGATACTTTCGGCAGTCGCTCCAGTTCCCGCTCCAGCCGCTGCTTCACCAGCTCCGGCTGCAGCTCCGCTTTCTTGAATATCCCCGACGCCAATCCATTCTGCTGATCAAGCAGCGCCACCAGTTCATGCTCCACATCCACTTGCTGATTCTGTAGCTTCAGCGCCATCCCCTGCGCTGTCTTCAATGATTCCTGAACTTTTTCCGTGAAACGATTGAAATCCATATTTATACCTATCTGGAGATTATCAGCTTAGCCATAGATTGTCTAGTTATATGAGCGTTTCACGCTAAGATAATTTCGTTTCCGACTGCAAGCGCCACGTAATATGCTGTCTAGAGATGAAGTTTGCAGTCCTTACCTTCGGCCTCGTTTGCCTCAGCGCCTGCAATCCCTCTTCTGCGGGTACCGCTGCCAGCCCCGAAGAAGCTAAGTCCTACATCCGCGAGCTCGCTCTCGGCACTGTCGAAATGAAGGCTGCCGAAAGCTTTGGCGGTCAGCAACTCGTTGAAATTACAGGGGTAATCCGAAATAATGGCCCCCGTCCCCTAAAGAAGGTAGACCTCACCTGCATATTCTATGACCCCTACAATCAGGTCATCCTCCGCGAAACTGTCCCTATCGTCCGCCCCGATAAAGGTGGTCTCAAATCGAACGAAACCAAGCCTTTCCGGCTCCCCTTCGACACCATCCCGAGATCCTGGAATCAGACTCTCCCCCAAATGGTCATGGCCGGAGTCGTATTCGAATAATGTCTCGCATTCACCTCATCGAAGACGATCGCGACCAACGACAGCTCCGTGGCATGCTCCTCGAATCCCAGGGCCACACGCTAGTCAACGCTGCCGACAACCCCGAGCTTATCCTGATGGACCTCCGCATACCCACCCTCAGCGCCGGACTTGATCGCATCCGCACAATCAAAAGTTCACAATCCCCGCCCAAGCTGGTAGTCTTGAGCGGTGCTGCCTCAGAACTCCGCGGCACCCCCGAAGAATCCATGGTCGACGTCATCCTCGAAAAACCCTGCCCCACAGGCAAACTCCTCAGCACTATCCAGACTCTACTGCTCCTGCTTTTCATCGCCACGCTAGCCAACGCACAGCCCAAAGACCTCAAGCGCCACGCCCCCATCCTCTACCAACGCGCCGACACCATTGGAACTCAAAGCGACGTTCCGCTCCTCATGTATTGCGAATGGGACCAGAACGAAAACTCGTTAACCTACACAGTCATCTTTTCTAACGAAGACGGCGGCACGTCAACCCGCGACCTCATGGCTCGTTGGGGACGCACCACCGACATCGAATACGTCTACAAAGTCTGGCTCAATGCCGATGGCTCAGCCTCGCGCCGCGAGATCCAGACCCGCGACCACAAAGACATTGAATTCACCGGGCCCTTCGAACAAGACCGTCCCCTCCTCGTCCCCGTCACCCGCAACAACATGGTCGCCGGAGCAACCGAAAAAACCGGCCAGCGCTACGACTTCGATCCGCTGCTCGTTGACCTTCGCGATCACTCCCGCGAATATGTCATGGATCTCAAACCCGAAACCTGGCGCATCATGGGCGAAGAACTCAAGCGCGAAAACAAACTCCGCCCCTATGGAATCGTCCGTGGCGAAGACATCAGCGATCCCGCCAACTATGCCTACATCGAATTCAAATCTACTCAACGCGACGGTGGCCGCATCGCTGTTGGTGTGGAGCGCATGGGTGCCCGCATGCAGATGAGCCACCTCGGCAAAGCAGGCGACACCGTCGAACGCAGCGGCTGGATGCGAATCGCAACAGAACTCCCCCCTGGTACCCGCCTCCCACAGATCAGCCAAGTCTCCTTCTCCTGCTTTGGTAAAGGTTCCTGCCTGCTCGAAAAAATCGCCTTCATCGAACTCGGTGGCCAGCGCGGTCAGCTCGTCTTTGGTGCACCTGTTGAAATCAAGGCAGGCGAACAATGGTTCTCCAGGTTAAGGTAATCCCCCGCGCTCAGCGCAGCGAAGTGATCGGCCCCATGGCCGACGGCACTCTCAAAGTAAAGATTGCCGCCGTTCCCGAAGACGGCAAGGCAAACGAAGAGCTCTGCCGCACCCTAGCCGCTCACTACAAAGTCCGCCGCTCATCCGTCGAAGTCATTTCGGGGCAAACCAACACCCGCAAAATGGTCCGTCTCCCCGACACTCCTGAGTCGATTACTCCTGAGCCTTCGCCACCTGCGGTGTCAACTTCTTCGCCCGCTCCAGATCCGTCCGCAACTGCCGCGTAATCTTCTCCGCCACATCCGCCGATGCCCCACGAAACTTGGCCCCCAAACTCTCCTGCGTTGTAGACCACAAGACATCCCCTTCCTTGTTCACAATTCTTACCGCAGCCACTGCCTCATGCTTTCGCTCATGTATCTTCGTGTCTTCACTCTGCGTTACCCCGATCGATGCTCCAGCCCGCTCCGAATTTCGCCCATTCACCGACCCGCGCCCCGACGTAACCCCACTCCTCACACCCAGACTCTCGTGCGACGAAAATTGATCGGTGAACACTAAGTCCTCCGCCGTACCTTTCAAAAACGCATCCGCCCGCTCAGGGTTCTCCGTCACTCCAAAAAGTCCCGCTGCCTGCAAAGCCGCGATAATCATGTCCCGAATCTGGTTCGCCGCTTCGCCCCCATTCAATTCCAGCACATGCAGCCGCCGGATCCGCAACAACTGCGTCAGCCCCTCTTCAATCGGATTCAACGGAACCTCAAGCCTTGCCACCGCCGCTTCAGGGATCGCCGTTAGCGCTGGCTTTTCCGCCGCCGCGGCTGTCAACCCCGACCATCCAAACCCAAGCAGCAATTGCTTAGCTGCGGTACGCCTTCCGGGCTTCATCGTCTTGTACCTGTACCTTCAATCCTGTTCGTGCTTCTAGACTCGCCAACATCGGCCGTACCGCCGATTTCGGCAGACGCAAAACAAGCGCCTGATCTTTCCCCTGCTCGTCCTTATAGTGAATGGTCAAAAAGTGATCCCGCTTCTTGCTCAACAGGAACAATGGCGAAAGCAACACTGCTTCCAGATACCGCCGGTCCACTTTTTGCCCGTACTCGAGCGTTCGCACTTGCGCGTAGGTGATCCTCACGCGCTTCTGCTTGATCTCGAATGTCATCGCATCCGATTGATCCATCAACAGGCGTCCATCTTGGCCTGGCTTGATCCCAGTCAGCGTTCCACCGACAAACTCGGCTTTCCCGTCAGCTCCATCCATTCCCTTCAGGCAAAGAGCCAGACAAAGCACGAGTTCCATTCGAAACACACCTAGATAACGCATCCTTATCATAGTGGAAAGTGTGTGGGAATGATCTCAATAATTTGGAAAACTCTTAGGACTAATAGTACTGCCCACACTTAGGGGCATCCCCAAATACCCCTTTCTGTTATTACCAATGCCGACATCCAAATGGCCCTCCGACACATCCAACCATTGAAATGATCATTTCCCCCGATACCAGGCGCGACCAGCGCATCCCTCCTGGTCAAAGCCAAACCATCAAATGGCCCGTCCTCGACGCCAGCGGTCCCCCGCCTCCCATCGACATGGCCAAATGGCGTCTCGACATTTTCGGCCTCGTCGAGAAAGAAGTCTCCCTCAACTGGGAAGAATTCCTGGCGCTCCCTCGCACCGAAGTCTTCTCAGACTTCCACTGTGTCACTCGCTGGTCCCGTCTCGACAACACCTGGACCGGTGTCGCAGTCTCAACCCTTCTCGAACTCGCTGGTGGCCCCAAACCTGAAGCAAAATTCGTCAGCGCTCTAGGCTACGACTTCGGCTGGACGACCAACCTCCCCCTCGCCGACTTCCTCGCCTCCGACGCCCTCGTTGCCACCCATCACGATGGCCAGCCCCTCACGATCGAACACGGTGCCCCCGCTCGCCTGATCGTCCCCCAGCTCTACGCCTGGAAGAGCGCCAAATGGCTCGGTGGACTCGAACTCCTTGCCGAAGACCGCGCTGGCTTCTGGGAACGCAACGGATATCATATGCACGGGGACCCTTGGAAGGAGGAACGTTTTGGCTATTAGTCGCCGCACCATCTTCGCCTCCGCCGCACCTGCCGCACTTGGTCTCGGTGCCTATGCCTTCTACCGCCAAACTCCAGCAGCGTCTGCCTCGCTCCGTCCACAACCAGAGCAATGGCAACCCAAAGGTCTGCACGCAGCCTGGCTCGGACACGCCACCACCCTCATCCAGATCGATGGCTTCACCATCCTCACAGACCCGGTCTTCAGCCCGCGCTGTGGCATCGATCTCATCCTCGGAACCCTCGGCCCCAAGCGCCTCGTCAGTCCTGCTCTCACCATCGGGCAACTTCCAAAAATCGATCTCATCCTTCTCTCCCACGCCCACTTCGATCATTGGGATCTCCCCTCACTCAAAGCCCTCTCAAACACAAACATCCCCATCATCTGCGCAACGCAAACCCAGGATCTCCTGAACCCGAGCCTCTGGAAGTCCATCAAAGAACTCGGCTGGCGCGAAACCACTCAAGTCGGCCCGGCAAACATCCGCGCCATCGAAGTCAAACATTGGGGGGCCCGCGTCCGCAACGATACATACCGGGGCTACAACGGTTACCTCATCGAGGCAGGGAACTACAAAGTTCTCTTTTCTGGCGACACTGCTTACACCACTCATTTCCAGGAACTCCGTACCGCAAAACCGATAGACCTCGCCATCATGCCTATCGGAGCATACAACCCCTGGATCGCCAACCACTGCACCCCCGAACAAGCGATCCAGATGGCCGATTGGGCCAACGCCGAACGCATCATGCCCGTCCACCATCAAACTTTCACCCTCAGCAGTGAACCAGTCCACGAACCGATCGAACGCCTCTTCAACAAACTTGGCAACAACAACCAGCGAGCCGTCGCACACCAGATCGGCAGCCAGTGGAGTGTTATCACTTAAGAGTGCGTTACCTAGTCGTCGTCATCCTGTTGGCCCTCCTGATTTCCTGCCGTCAAACCGAAAAAGGGCAGGGAGGCAGCGAAGTCTCCGGCTCCGGTGGCAGCGCCGGCGCAAAGAACGCGGCCAATGATCTCCTCCGCTGCACAACCCCCATCGCAACCGTAGCGCTGGTCGAAGACCCCGCCGGCTATGCCTACATGGCCCGTTACTCGCTCCCTTCCCCTCTACAGTTAATGCGTTTGATGATGCAGCAATCCGGCTGCTTCCGCGTTGTGGATCGCAGCGCTGGCATCGAAGCCGCCAAACGCGAGCAGGAACTCGAAAACTCGGGCATGCTCCGCAAGGATCAAACGATCCGCAAACGTCAGGTGATCGAAGCGCAATATTCCATGCTCACCAGCGTCGTCTTTAGCGAAAAAAATGCTGGCGACACCTTCGGCGGTCTGGTTTCAAAAATCCCCGGCATTGGTGAATTTGCCGGTCTCCTTGGCAACGTCCATTTCAAAGAAGCGCAAACAGTTCTCTTTCTGACAGACAACGAAACGAGCGAACAAGTCGCCAGCGCAACGGGCAGTGCCCGGGCAACGGATCTTGGTGCCGGAGGCATCATTATCGGCTCAATAGGTGGCGCAGCATTGGGCGGTTGGGGCACCACCAACGAAGGCAAAGTCATCGCCTCAGCCCTGCTCGACAGCTTCAATAACCTGGTCCCACAGGTCCAGATCCTCGTCCAAAAAGAACTCCCAGCCCCCATCCCAACCAGGAAACGCTAGCGGGCTTGCCCCCCAACATGAAACACTAAACCTTTTCCGAATTTGAATCACTGAGGCTCTGACGTATGAACACTCCTGCAATCGGCCAACTCGACTTTGGCTATCCCTGGTGGCTTAGCTATGGTCATCTGGCGGTCTTCGCCGTCTTTGCGACCTTCCTGCTTTTGGGCTTCGCTCGCAAGTGGTCCAAATGGCCGATGATCTTTCTGGGAGCGGTCGCGACTTGGTCGGCTGCCTCGTTCCTCCTCATCCACTTCGGCCTCGACATCAATGGGCGGGCCCCCATGCCGACCCAGAGTTTCTTGCGCTCCGGCACAGGGCGCATCCTCGACCTCGGTGCCGGTACAGGCAGGTCGTCCATTATGGTCCTTGCAGCCCGCCCCCAGGCAACCCTGGTTGCATCCGATCTATTCGGCGAGTCCTTCGACCATCACTTCGGGCACGGCGACAGCCCGCAAGAGCGATTGCTTCGAAACCTGAAGGCAGCAGGTGTTGATCAGCGCGCATCAATTGTGACTGCCGACATGCGCAAACTGCCATTTGAAACGTCCAGTTTCGACGCAATTGTCAGCTCCTATGCCGTCGATCATTTGAATCGCGATGGGATCACGCAAGCTCTCGCCGAAGCCGCGCGTGTATTGAAGCCAGGAGGTGATTTCCTGTTGGTGCTTGTCTCGAATGACCGCTGGGCGAAATTAGCATTCGGGCCACTGTTAACGCATGGAGGCACTCGCAGTCCTTCCTGGTGGGACGCAAAAGCCCGTGAAGCAGGTTTTCAGGTGATGGAGCAAGGCACGTCGCCTGTCACACTTTATCTGCTCCTCCGTCGCTGATGCTGAAATGTGTCAGCCAGCGGCATTCCCGACTCACAGCGGCCCATAATTCCAATACGCAGCTAGCCCTCTCGCCATCGAGTGCACCCCAACGTCGCTATGATGACTAAAATGCTCCTCTCGCGCCGCTCTCTCCTCCTCGCCCCCTTCGTCTCAATTCAGCTCGAAGACTGGGTTGCAGCCGACGGTAGCCCCTTCCCGCATTCCTCCTGGCGCATCGAAGACGGCTGCCTCAAATCCATCGCCGGCCTCCCAACCTTCCAGGACATCAAGACCGTCAAGCTCTACGACGATTTCGAATTTTCTTTCGATTGGCGCATGCCCAAAGCCGGCAACAGCGGTGTCAAATACCAGCTCGAACGCTGGGACAAATGGCAACCCAAAGGTCTCGAAGGCCTCCACATCCGCGCCCGTGGTCCAGAGCTACAACTCGTCGATGACAACGACAATCCCGACGCCCAAAAAGGTCCGCTCAAACAATGCGGCTCCCTCTACAACAAAATCCCCGCTACCCATAAAGCTAAGATCCGCATTGACGAATTCAACACGGCCAAGCTCACCAAGCGCGGCCTCGCAGTAGAACACTCGATCAATGAAGAGCTACTCGTTGCTTACAAACTCGAAACGAGCCACCCATCTGCGATCGCTCTCCAGAATCACGCCTGTGATGTCTGGTTTCGCAACCTCAAGATCACCGCGCTACCGGCAGCGCAAATGCCACATACGCCCCCGCGATAGGCCCCTGCGTTGCTGGAATCAATCCGGCATGAGCCGACGCGCAAAACACAATGTATTGCCGCCCCCCAATTTCATAAACCGCAGGAATTCCCTCAATAGCCGCTGCCAGCTCGTGCTCAAACAGCAGCTTCCCCGTCTCGATATCAAAGGCCCGAACCTTCTTGTCCCGAGTCCCCGTAAAAATCAGCCCACCTGCAGTCACTACCGGGCCCACCTTCGGATAATGCGTTCCCGTATTCTTGATCCCCTTCGCCGCCAACTCCGGCACTTCACCGAGCGGCTGCGTCCACTTCATCGTTCCCTCGTTCAAGTCATAAACGGTCAACGAAGTCCACGGTGGCTTGATCGCCGACAATCCATCACTCGCAATCATGAATCCAAACGCGCTCTCATAGCGCTCCTCCGCCGACATCCCTGGCACTTCGGCCTCTCTCTTGTCCATCTTCAACAGACAAGGCAAATCCTTCGACACAACTACCAGCGTCCCTTTCATCGGGTCTACCGCCGCGCCTCCCCAATTCGCACCGCCATTGTTGCCCGGCATCTGAATCGTCCCCCGCTTCGCTGGCGGCGTAAACAGTCCCTCATTGCGCGCCGTTTGTATCTGATCGCGAAATTTGGATCGATCTGCTGCGCTCAAAAACGGACTCAGATCATCCACGGTAAATGTCTGCCGCGCAAACGGTGGCGGCTTCGTCGGATAAGGCTGCGTCGGCCATGTCGTCTCACCGGGCATGTCGCTCTTCGGCACAGCTCGCTCTTCAATCGGCCAAAGCGGCTTCCCCGTAACTCGGTCAAACACCCACACAAACCCTTGCTTGCTCACCTGCGCAACAGCATCCACCTGCTTCCCGTCATGCTTCACGGTTAACAATTTTGGTGCTGTCGAATCGTCGTAATCCCAGATGTCGTGGTGAACCATCTGGTAATGCCAAAGCCTCTTGCCGCTTCGCGCATCCAGTGCCAGCAGACAGTCGCCATAAAGATTGGTCCCAGCTCGGTCCACCCCATAAAAGTTATACTTCGCACTTGCAGTCGGAGCAAACAGAATGCCCCGTTTCTCATCCACAGACATCTCGCTCCACACATTCGCCCCACCCACACTCTTCCAGGCATCCTTCGGCCAACCCTCATAGCCAAACTCACCCGGATGCGGAACCGTATGAAAACTCCACACAAGTTTCCCGCTGCGAACATCAAACGCACGAATGTCTCCCGGAGCAGACCCATAACCCTGATTCGTCGCCGAACCTAAAATAATCAGGTCTTCAAAAACGCGCCCCGGCGTTGTCGATTGCACCAGCGGAATCAGCTTCGGATCCCTGCCCAGCCCCAGCTTCAGATCCACACTCCCACCCACACCAAAATCGGCGATGGCCTTCCCGGTCCGCGCATCGATAGCGCGCAGCGCGTGATTGCTGGCAAACAGCAATCGCCGCTCGCTACGGTCCTTGCTCTCCCAATAATTGATGCCGCGATTCGTAATGATCTTGGTGTCGGCGGGAGGTGCATAAGTCCAGACTTCTTTGCCTGTCTTTGCCTCAAGCGCAACGATGGAGCTATTCTTCCCCATCACATACATCAGATCATCAACGATGACCGGATTGAAAAACATCCGCTTCGATTCTCCAATCGGATAGGTCCATGCGACTTCAAGTTTCGCGACATTCGATCGGTCAATCTGCTTCAGCGACGAGTACTGCGCCGCATCGGCCCCACCGCCATAATCCTTCCATCCGCGATGGTCCTGCCCCAGCGCATGCGTCAAAATGGATAGCAACAAAATCAGAGTACGTGTCATAAGAATCCGAACCCAAACCTTAACACGCCAGCGGGGTTCCCTTCGCTCCCCTTACCAGCCACCTGGGCCGGGCATTGAGCGGGTATGTTCAAACTTGTATTCGCCGAGCGGAAGCTCACTGCCGGCTTCGTCGAAACCAATCAGGCGCAAAATCATCTGAGTCGAAGGCAAGGACTTCGCATGCGTAATCGATTCCTGATAGACAACTTGGTTTACCTCGGCCCGGAAAGGGACATCCAATATACGCATCTGTTCGCGACCAAGCTCATCACACAAACTTAGGTCGACGCGCTTGGATTTGCCCAGTTCCGCAGCAAGTCGTGCAATGAGCAGATCGTCCTCGGCTGTCACCGTGCACTGCACACTGCCTCCTGCCGGAGGCGCGTATTCGCGCACACGCAAACCTTTCACCACAGCAGCTTGTACAAACGATTCACTCAAAATCATTCGCAACGAGCCCTCACCTGCCAGCTTGCGAACTCCGTCCGCAAGCGCCATCACTTCGGCTAGCCGCGTCGAACATTCTTCACAACCCAACAGATGCAGCTCAATATTTTCTTCTTCAGATTCCGACAATCCCGCGATCCAATAATCGGCAAGATCTGCCGCGTCAATGGGCTGCAAGCACTTCATACGGCAACCCCCATGCAATCGCGTAGTTGGTGGATTGCCCGATGGCGGATCACCCGCAAATTTGCTTCAGAAACACCCAAAAAACTGGCAACGTCCGCGCCGGTCCTTTCATCGTAGAAAGTCATCACAACTGCTGCCCGCTCCCTCTCCTTCAGGCCCTGCACACAGCGCGTCAGCTGTTCCTGGTCCAGTTGCGGCGTTGACCACTGCACCGGCGTCAGTAGTTCCGCTCCAAACTGTCCCATCAATCGCTCTCTCCTCTGCGCACTTCGCCGAAGATCAAGCACCGTCATTCTGCAGGTTCCCAGAACAAAAGATGCCAGCTTCTCCGGTTCACGCAATCGGCCTGCCCGCAGGGCTTCTAGCGTCGTGATCAAAACTTGTTGTGCAAGATCCTGCGCCGCCTGCTCGTCGCGCAAGTGGCGCAATCCATAGAGTCGTATCCGCGGTGCCATTCGGCGGAACAATTCTGCTTCTGCTTCGGGTGCATTTCCTGCACTGATTTGAAGGACCAACTCAGAATCGTTCAGTTCAAGAATCATCAGCACATATTTTATGTGTAACGAAGTGGCTTATCGTTACACTTCCGATTGTCTGAATCTAAAAACAGGAGCATCCCATGAATTCCAACGAAGCAAAAACTGTAGCTGATTTTCTCATCGCCGATTTCCAGAACGAAATGCAGACAACTCTGCGCGTGCTTGCGGCTGTCCCTACCCACCATCTCGATTACCGCCCAGACCCGAAGTCCAAAACCGCTCTCGGCCTGGTCCGTCACCTCGCCCTTGAAGACGAGTGGCTGCTGAACTGCATCGCGAACGGCGCGTTTACTCCTCCTCCCGACGATTCAGACACCTGCGGCATTATGAGCCCTGCTGATGGAATTTCCCGTTATCAGCAAGTCGTTCCTGCTGCCCTCGCCCGCGTAAGCGCGATGTCCGGAGAAGAGCTGACCGTCGTCATAGACTTGTTCGGCATGATCCAGGCCCCCGGAATCAATTTTCTTGCCATGACCACAAAGCATTCGGTCCACCACCGCGGCCAGCTGAGCACTTACCTTCGTGCCATGGGCGGCACTGTTCCGGGTATCTACGGGCCTAGCGCCGACACGCAGTAGCAGAATCATCAACCAGCAAAAGAAGGGCAGCCAAGTGATCACAAATCAAGAAACCGGCACACGGGTCGACGAGGTCGCCTCTGGAATCTATCGCATCTGCACTCCGATGGACGTCATTCCTGCAGGATTCACCTTCAACTCCTACCTGATCAACGACGACGAACCTCTACTCTTCCACACTGGCTACAGAAAGCTCTTCCCGATTACTCTCGAAGCGATCGGGAAGGTACTTCCGGTCGAAAAACTCCGTTGGATCGGTGGCTCACACTTTGAAGGCGACGAATATGGCGCGCTCAACAACTTCCTCGAAGCCGCACCTCTGGCAACACCCTTCGGCTCAGAAATCGGTGTCCTGACATCACTCAACGACTTCGCCACCAGGCCGGCCCGCAGTTTCGCCGATGGCGAAGAATTTTCAATCGGCAGCCGCCGCATGAAATGGATCTACACCCCACACGTTCCACATGGCTGGGATTGCGGCGTACTCTTCGACCTGAAAACCCAGACCCTCCTCTGCGGCGACCTCTTCACACAACCCGGCGCGAACATGCCGGCTGTGACTGAATCCGAAATCCTCTCGGCAAGCGAAGGAATGCGCGGCATGATGGACTACTACGCGCACGCAACCAGCACTTCGCGCATCTTGGGAGGGCTCGCGGATCTCCGCCCAACCACTCTCGCCTGCCAACACGGCAGCGCATTTCGCGGCGACGGCGCCGCGCTCCTCAGGGAACTCGCCACAACCCTCGAAAAATCTGCCGCATAAACGCTCAACCATACAAGTCAGGCAACTCTAGGCAATAAATGAGATCAGCTGTTATGCAGGTAACACTCGAAGTACCGGAAGACTTGGCCCGACTGCTCGGAGGGAATGGTGCAGGGCTGACTCGCTATGAAATGGATGGTTTTCTCAAGGCGCACGGGCTGCTTCTTTCTCAATGCGCGGATGACCTCAAACTCGACGCGGAGACAGCTCTCGCGTTTCGAAACAAATGAATGTAGTCGTTGCCGATACCTCGCCAATCAACTACTTGATCTTGATAATCAACATCAAACTGCTTCGCTTCCTACCTGAAGAATTGTCGGCTAATGGCTCCCCATCAGCGGTGGCAGATTGGATACGACTTAGACCCGACTGGATGGAAGTCCGCTCTGCTCCGTTCGGTGCGTCTATCGCACTCGCGGATGAATATTCCGATCTCGACGCCGGAGAAAGGGCCGCGATTCAATTAGCTCTGGAAGAACCCGGCTCACTACTTTTCATTGAAGAAGCTGCAGGGCGGTCCGCTGCCACTCGACTCGGCATTTCCAACACCGGAACTCTAGGGGTACTCTTGGCTGCCGCCCATGTAGAAATGGGTGACCTGAAGGCAGTCCTCGGCAAGCTGCGAAACACAAATTTTCGAATCAGCCATTCGTTGATCGAAAAGTTACTCGCTGATTCGATCCAATAGTTCAGCTCACGTTGTGGCCCCCAAAAGCTGCCCGACTCTCCACTTCCTTAAAACCATCAGCATCCTCACCCTTTCTGAGAGATAATCGAAAGTTAACTCCAACAGAGTCCTCCACTTTCCATGTCAAAAATCAAAGTCCTGAACCCCGTCGTCGAAATGGACGGAGACGAGATGACGCGCATCATCTGGCAGTCGATTCGCGAACGCCTGATCCTTCCCTACCTCGATATCGATCTCAAATACTACGATCTCTCCGTCGAAAAACGCGACGAGACCAACGATCAGATCACTATCGATTCGGCCAACGCCGCCAAACAATTCGGCGTCGCTGTCAAGTGTGCAACCATAACTCCCGATGAAGCGCGCGTTAAAGAATTCGGGCTCAAACAGATGTGGCGCAGCCCCAATGGCACCATCCGCAACATCCTCGATGGCACCATTTTCCGCGAGCCCATCATCTGCAAAAATGTCCCCCGCATCGTCAGTCACTGGGACAAGCCCGTTGTGGTTGCCCGCCACGGTTTCGGCGATCAATACCGCGCCCAGGACTTCCAGTTTCACGGTGCCGGAACCCTCAAATTGACATTCACGCCTTCCGACGGCCGTGCCCCCATTGAGCGCGAAATCATCAAGGCCCCCAGCGCCGGCATCGCCATGGGCATGTTCAACCTCGATAGCTCCATCGCTGGCTTCGCCCGCGCCTGCTTCAATTACGGGCTCGGTCGTTCCTACCCTGTCTATCTCTCAACCAAGAACACCATCCTCAAGGCCTACGATGGTCGTTTCAAAAATCTCTTTCAGGAAATTTTCGACGCCGAATTCAAGTCAGCCTACGATGCCAAAGGCCTCACCTACGAACACCGTCTCATCGACGACATGGTCGCCTCTAACCTCAAGTGGTCCGGCGGCTATCTCTGGGCCTGCAAAAACTACGATGGTGATGTCCAGTCCGACACCGTCGCTCAAGGTTATGGCTCCCTTGGCCTGATGACTTCTGTTCTCATGTCTCCCGACGGCAATACCATCGAAGCAGAAGCTGCACACGGCACAGTCACTCGCCACTACCGCATGCACCAGCAGGGCAAGCCCACTTCCACCAACCCCATCGCTTCCATCTACGCCTGGACTCGTGGCCTGCAATACCGTGGCCGCATGGACGCAACTCCCGATGTCGTCGACTTCGCGCTCGCTCTCGAAAAAGCCTGCGTCGACGTGGTCGAATCCGGCAAAATGACCAAGGATCTCGCCATCCTGATTGACGCAAACCACCCCTACCTCACAACCGAGGCATACATGGCCGAAGTAGAAGCTCAGCTAAAAAAGAGCCTGAGCTAACCCATCCTTACAGTAGGCATCGCAGCAGACGGTTTCTTTCTAACTGCAAACGCGATGAAGACATTGCTGACTAAAGCCACCACAGCCCCGACTCTCAAGAGCGTCACATGTGTTGCCTCCCATTCAAGGATTGCTCGAGCGCGTTCAAGTCCGAGCAGATTCGCCGAAACTCCTTGCAGGCACACCATAGCTCCCAACACGCGCAACGTCTTGGGCCAGCGAGAGCTCGAAGCAGCCAGGATCAGCACCAGCCCCATTGCTACCCGCACTCCGCCGCCCACAAGGAGACCCCGAGGCGTGTAGTAAGATCGGCGAATCGTCATTACGCTATCCGGAGAAACGATCCCTACTATGCTAACCGCGATAGTGAAGAGAGCGAGGATCAACGCGCCAATTCTCACGTAGTTACTCGCGGCGCTTCGCCTGGAATTCAGATTTCAAACTGACCAACTTCCCAACAGTGAATCATTTCCCGCTGAGCGCAAGCTGCGCTGGCACCCGGCCCTTCCACCGGTACGCCGCCAGTGAATTCTTGTAGAAATACTTCTCAGCAATCCCTCTTCC
>JANXLY010000390.1 GCA_025354885.1 Acidobacteriota bacterium
GGAGCCGTCCACCTCTGGTCTCGGATCACACGGCGCTCGAGTTGCGGCCCCGCAGAGCCATGTCCTCCGTGTGACTTGGGCACTCTATCACGTTGGAAAACAGCTTCCGGAAATAGTTTACACAAAACTCTTGACACTACCAGATGGTTTGCTCGTACGCTTACACCCCAATCATCCAGAACATAATTCGCGACATCCAGCCGCAGATCGGCCTTCTCCTCTGAGTTCTGATGTGCCGCAAAACGCCCGTCCTCACGAAGAACAAAATCGCATAGAGCCAAAACGCCCTTTGTTTTTAGAATTTGAGCAACACGGAGAACACGCTCATCCGCAGCCGCACAAGCAACAACCAAAGCAATCGAAATAATCAAAAAGAGAAGGCACTACATCAATTGACACTGTCTCATGCGGAACCGCTCTCCTGCCGCAACCTCTCATCGAAGACTCCAGATAACTCAACACAAGACGAACTACCAACCAACACCGAAGAACGATCCCTGCTCAAAAACGTGCTCCAGCCTGCATGATACGCAGTGCAAAGCGCCTTTCAAGCGGAAGCCACTTGAAATAGTATAGGGGCGCTTCCGATTCGCTGACCTCGTGGTTTGCAGACTGCAAAGCCACAGAAGTGGCGCTGTCATTAGCCACAATCGCATTTGGGCCTCGCGCTCGCACGCGGAATTGTGTGGAGGATGCTTCGTAATTCGCGAAGCTAAAACAGTGCCCGATGCACGCCCTGTCCACAATGTGACCATAAGCAAAGGCTCGAGCCGGATCGCTTTCAAAAGGCGCTACAACTCGAGCCCCCAACGGAATCGTGCGGACTGCATCGTATAGCTTATCTTCAAATAGATCCAACGCTGCGGTGTCTCGATACACCATGCCAAAAAAACCAAGTGCCAAAACGCTTCCAAAACAGAAAATCGGTTTGCCGCGATTTCCCAAGGGCAAAAGCCCACACATCAGAATTGCCGCAGCCAAAGACATCCGTTGAGTAACAAAGGACAGCGGAGTTGCAAATCCTGGCAGATGCACAACCCATGGAACGAACAGGACACCTGCAGCCGTCAGAACAAGAAAATGCACCTGCTTTCGCCGCCCCAACAGATCAAGCGGCTGCAAATCGAGAACCCAAAGAAGCCCAAACGCCCAGAGCGCAAGGAATCCTGCCGCCAATACCAGATACCTTGGACTAACAAGCAATAACTGATCCATCCCTAACATTCCCAGTACCTGATCAGGCGACCAGACCGCTGGATAGCGGAATCGGATGAAAAAACTAACTGAGGCTACTCCAGAAACTCCGGCTAAGAGAAGCCAACCTAAGCGCTGGAGCCTATTCTTCTGCATCGCCTGACCATAAACCCACAAGGCTACGGCCCAACCAACAGGCAGCATGTGCGCTGCAGCAGCCGGAATCATTGGCACCCACCAAAGTCGGCGTATGCTCTTCACCTGACTCTCCGCAAGCGCAAGCCCCCAGAAGCAGAACCCCATAGACCAATAGAAATTGAGAAACCCCACCTGGAATACCCAACCATAAGAGAACATTGCTAACAGCGGTGTGATCGACCATGGACTCGACTGCGTCGTCGATCTCACCCAAAACCAGACGCCCCAGTAGAAAGTCAGCACTACTGTGGACACCGCTAGCCTTTCGCCCCAAACAAACCCCGACAATTCCACCAGCCATCCGGCCCAGAGATCGAAGAGAACGTTCGTGTAAATCCATTCCAGGTAAAGCCCCTGCGCTTTGCCCGCTTGAATCAACTGAGCTAACCACACGTTATACATGTGGCTGCCCAGATCTCCCGCTTGAATGTGGACATGCCAGAAGCAAGGGATAAGTACAGCAATCGAAGCCAGCAGGGTTTTCACGCTCTGCTTGTCAGTCTTAGAGATGAAAACTCTGGAATGAGGGCAAAGTCAGTGCGCACGGCAGCCGGCACTTCACCCAGTTGCTCAATCGCGTTCTCGGCGAGTTGCCAAGGCTTGCGCACCAGACCAAGATAACCAACCATTTCCGGATCAATTCCCATGATCCGGCAACAGGTTGCGTCAACCGCTGCCAGATCCCTGCCCGCCACCACCACCCCCGCATTTTTCGCCTGGCCCTGAATAGGCCCATTCCCTTCCATTCCTACAATTCCGTCAACGATGGCGAATGTGGGTGGAACAAGTTTTTGCAGGTCGGCAATTACTTCATTGATCCCGGCCCAGTGCAAAGGATTCTTCGGCCAACCGTACACTGCACCTGGAACCAGTCCGAAAAAGTTCTTCATACTCAGCGTGGCACCCACCCAGTGGTGAGTCTTCATTTTCGGCATCGATATGAGAAGATCGCAACCAAGAATCATCTTGGGCAGATACAACTCCTTTAACCCTGAAAACGGAGACGGAATTACAACTTTCTCCACATCACTCCAATTCAGATCAGTGAATAGATTTTCAAAGCCGCGCACGGCTTGAAAGTAACCTGCCGCTTCGCTCATGTCGAGGGTGGGCCGGCGGTGCCCCGGTCCTTCAGCGATCTGCACGTTGGCGGCTCCTTCGGCCCGGAAAGCCTCGAGTGCGGCCATCACCAGAATGGGATTTGTGTTGATGGGAATCAACGGGTCAAACTCCACAAGGTTCGGTTTCAGCACCACACGCTTCCCCTTTACATTGAGGCCATGCGTGCGAATAACTCCCCTCAGGAGCTCAGTCAGCTCTACAGAGTAACTCGCTACTTTGTGCACCGATACTCTCGGCTTCGGGCCCACGTTGCGTCCGCAGCCTGCCAATCCGGCAAACCCGCTTGCGATCAGCGCTCGCCGCCCCAGCTTCAGTTTTTCCAAAGCAGCTCCTCTCCCGCAAGGCATCTCTCGACGATCATTGCGAGCGCCTGCTCCCTGTTGTCTGCCGAGGATCGCTGCGGAGCATCCACCTGCGTAGTCCGGCCATGCGCAAAGAAGGCCAACCGCAACCAGTAGGCTCCTTCGAGGGTCTGGCAATTCCGGGCATGCTGCGCAGCCCTGTCGATGCCTCGCTCTACGGCCGCGCTTCTTACGCCGCGCAGCGCCAGGAGTGCAAGCCCTGTAGTCTCAGGATACGAGGACGATTCATACCCGAGCGCCCGTGTCGAGCCGTGATTCCACCCACCGTCTCTGCATTGTCTTTCGAGCAAATAGTTTTGAGCGTGTTCCAGCAAAATTCGGTTCTCCGCGGACGCGCCCGCATGCTTCCGCAATGCAAGCACGGACAACGCAGTCGGCACCAGCCAAGGCGCAGTTCCAGGCACCCACGACCAGCCCTGCGTTATGGGACCTTTCTGTGGCTTGGCTCCGAGCATCCACTGCCGCAACCGGTCTGTCCAGTCCGGCAAAGCCCCGGCACCCGCACGCACAGCCACTAGTGCATGCCGATGTTCATCAGGGCCAAGCAGATCCTCAGGCAGCAACGCCACAACGGCACTTACCCAGCAACGGTCTCCGATGCCGGGACTGCTTGCCCATCCGCCATCGGATAGTTGTGCTTGCCTAAGCCAGGCCACACCTCTCCGCAACGGAACTGGATCCGAATCCGAAGTATGCAGCGCGAGCAGCGCCCAAGCTGTCGGCTCAGTCCACGAACGAGATCCGGCGTGAGCCCCCCATCCCCCATCCGGGTTCTGAGCAGCCAACAATGCCGATATCATCTCGCTTATTTGAGAATGTTCCGCTTCTTGCGGCGCATCACCACAAATAACAAAATCGCACCAGCTGCCAGCCAGAGAACGACTACCAGAGAATTATTGTCCATTTTTCAACTCCTTTGATTTTGATCATCAAACCCGAAACTGCCTCATCATGGGGAACAGATGCTTGAACACCTGTAACAATCCAGGTCCGGCCGCCACGATCAGCATCGACGGCAGGATCAGGAAAAATATTGGAAACACTAACTTTACACCAACTTTGCCGGCCCGTTCTTCTGCCTGCTGTCGGCGCCGGACGCGCATGAAATCCGAATGCGTCCTTAGACCATCGGCCATGCTGGTTCCAAAACGGTCGGTCTGCACCATGATGGCAACGAGTTTGCGTATCTCGGATTCGCCCGTACGATCCGCCAAATTTCGCAAGGCGTCTACCCGCCGCTTTCCGGCGCGCATTTCCAGATTGACCAGACCTAACTCCTCGGCCAGTTCCCGGTGCGTCAGTTTGAGTTCACGGCTGACGTTCATAATCGCCTGATCGAGTCCAAGTCCCGACTCGACACAGACGACCAACAGGTCAAGGGCATCCGGCAGCGACATGCGCAGTTCTTCCTGCCGGTTGACAATCATGCGCTCCAAAAAGACACCGGGCAAATATAATCCTAATACGGCGGCAAATACGATTGGAACGAATTTTAAGGTCGGACTGCTGATCAGAGAAACCGCACTCGTTATGGCAACCAATACCAGGGCCGCAGCGAACAGAACCCGTATCCCCGCATAGATTGCCAGCGCGCTGTCCTCGCGGTAACCCGCCGCAATCAGGAATCGGCGAGTCATAGTTACTTCACTGGGAGAAATCGGCACACTTTCGCCAACAAAGCGAATGATCCGGATAATGCCAGTCTCTCGTCCCTCTTCTTCGAGCGACATCATCGTAACACTTGGACGCCCTAATTCGGAGTACGCCTGACCGCTTCGAACATAGCGCGAGTAACCAAACCAGACGATGGACAGCATCAGCACAACGAAGAATCCAACGAGCAATAGAATCGGGATGTCGAGTTGCATTTTTTCTCCTTCGCTAAACCTTGATATTGATGATTTTCCGGATGAAATAAAAGCCCAGCAATTGGGCGATGATCGCACCGAGTATCATCCATTGTCCGGTCTCGTCATCCGCCATACTTTGCAAATAGCCCGGCGCAACGATCGGCAACGCCAGCGTCATGCACACCGGAAGTGCAATCAGGATCCCCGAAGTCATGCGTCCATGCGCACTGGCAGCCTTCACTTGGCCTTTCAACTGAAAGCGCTCGCGAATCACATAGGATAGTTTGGTCAGGATCTCGCCCAGGTTGCCGCCTGTCTCGCGCTGCAACATCACCGAGGAAACAAAGAAACGCACATCGAGCAGCGGCACCCGCTGTGTCAGATTGTATAGTGCCACTTCCAGCGGAGCACCCAGATTATTCTCGTGAAAGACCCTTCGAAACTCAGGCCCCAAAGGCTCCGGAGACTCCTGTGCCACCATCTCCAGACTCATCGAAAGCGCGTGCCCGGCTCGTAAAGAGCGAGCCAGAAAATCAAGAGACTCTGGGAATTGCTCCTCAAATGCATTCATTCTGGAAGTCGCCTTAAATTTCACATACAGGATCGGCAAGGCACCCAATCCGATCGCCAATCCCGCCACACTTGCCCAAGTGAACACCAGCACGGGCAAAATCGAACCGATCAAAGCGCCTGCCAAACCAAATACCAGCATCGCAACTACAACCGCCGCCGGATTCCAGCCGAGTGCAGACTGTTCCACCTTCGCCTCAACATATTTGTAGAGATCAAATTTTGCAAAGAAGCTCGCCGGTGCTCTCCATGCATCATGTTCGTCCATGCCACGCAGTATCTTCTCTCGCTTAATTGCCTCTCGCTCTTCCTTGACGATCGCAATTGCGCCAGCCACTTTTTTCTTCTGCTGGATCTCGACATAACGCAGCCCTACCCCTACTGCCACAGCGACGATGGCGAGCATAATCAGAAAGACGATAATAGTCCATGCTGGCATGGCAATTCCTCCTAAGTGTTGACTTCAACCATGGTCTGGAATATCGCTGGAGAAAGCTGGATCCCGCAAGCGCGCAACTTCTCATCGAACTTCGGTCGCACTCCAGTCGGACGGAATCGGCCCTTGACACGGTTGTCTGCTGTCAATCCCAGTCTTTCAAAAACAAAAATATCCTGCGTCGTGATCAGGTCGCCTTCCATGCCAACACATTCGGTGATATGCGTGAGTCGGCGCGTGCCGTCGCTCATGCGCGATAGCTGAATGAACAAGTCCACAGCAGACGACACCTGCTGCCGGATTGCTCTCACACCCATATTTGCGTTTGCCATTCCGACCATCACTTCCAGACGCGAAATTGCATCCCGCGGTGAATTCGAGTGAATTGTCGTGAGTGATCCGTCATGGCCCGTGTTCATCGCTTGTAGCATATCAAGAGCTTCCTCACCGCGCACTTCGCCCACTACGATCCGGTCAGGTCGCATTCGAAGCGCGTTGATCACAAGCTGCCGCTGCTTGATGGCACCCGTACCTTCCATGTTCGGAGGGCGCGTCTCCATCCTCGCCACGTGAATCTGATTCATCTGTAGCTCAGCCGTGTCTTCAATCGTCACCACGCGTTCATCCTCCGGGATGAATCCTGACAAACAGTTCAAAAGTGTTGTTTTCCCCGCACCCGTGCCGCCGCTCACAATGATGTTTAGCCTCGCCCGCACACAAGCCGAGAGCAGTTCCATCATTCCCTCGGTCACCGACATGTTCCTCACCAGTTGCTGCGCGTCCAAAGGCTTTCTGCCAAAACGACGAATAGACAGCAATGGCCCATCCACCGCGATGGGTGCAATTACTGCGTTTACGCGCGACCCATCGGGAAGCCTGGCGTCCACCATGGGAGACGATTCATCAATCCGTCGTCCAACCCGTGAAACGATCTTTTCGATAATTCGCAAAAGATGATTGTTGTCTTTGAATTCGACGGGAGTCCGAGTGAGTTTGCCTCCGCGTTCGATGTAAACCAGTTTTGGTGTCGTCACCAGAATGTCGGATATGCTCGGATCCTGCAGAAGTGGTTCGAGCGGACCTAGACCAAACACCTCATCCAGCACTTCTTCAATCACTTTGTCTTTTTCAGACAACGTCAACGGCGTCCGCTCCTCCTCCACCAGCTTCCCGACTGCGCTGCGGATCTCTCCTCTTACGCGGTCGGACGCCAGGGACGAGATCGCCTCCAGATTCACTCGGTCCAGCAATTTTCGGTGCAAGGCAAACTTCAGCTCCTGATACTCCGCCGTCGGAGTTTCCATGTTCCTGTTCAGAAGCCGTTCCACCCACGGATCGTCGTCGGGCCCCCGCTTCATATCAGGTATTGGGTTCATCATTGACTAGCTCCAAAAAACAAGAATTTCTTTTTCTGCTGCTGGATCGGTAAGCCGGCAATTTTGCGCACCAAGCCGATGATTTGCCGATTAAGATTCGAATCCGAACTTAGTAACTTGCCCTCCCGGTATGCTTCCAGCAATGAGCCCGGATCATCAGGCAAAACTGCCGTAATCTCGACGCCCAGCAAGGATTGCACGTCTTCCGGTTCAATGTCGCGCTGGTTTGTCACACGATTGATCACCAGCCCGATTCGCTCTCGCCCATACCCAACGTCCAGCAGCGACTCGATGATCTTACGCGCCTGATGCAATGCCAGAACATCGATCGTAGTGACGATCAGGGTCTGATCCAGTTCGGACATAGCGGCCAAAGCACCCGGCGTCAGAAAGCGCCCAAGATCCACAATCGTAGACCCGTAGACGCTTCTGGCGAATTGCAATACGCCCGGAAGACGGTCGACATGCATGGGCAGACGTTGCGCAGTGGGCGGCGGTCCGGTCAGCACATCCAGTTTTGGAATCCCATTCGAGACCAGCGCCTTCCAGAAGTTTTCATCCAGCCGATGAGAATTCTGCATTGCCTGGATGACGCTGTATTGGGGCTTGCACTTCAACAGAAACTCCACCATTCCGCCACTCAGGTCGAAATCGGCCAACAACACGCGGTCGTCCAGCAGTTGTGGCAAAGCAACCGCAGCGTGACAGGCAATGGTTGTCGCGCCACAACCGCCCTTCGCCGACAAAAATCCAAATGTCTTTCCAATCCCTCTTGATGCCTTGGACTCTGACTTGTGCCTTAGAATCTTTTCGAGGGCGACTCGCAGCGGCTTCTCCACCGGTGGGTAGCAATACTCCACCGCACCAGCTCGAATCACACGCAGAATTGTGTCCGCATCCACTTCGGTGTGCACGATAATAATCGCCGGCGGCCGGGCAATTTTTTGGATTCGCGCCATGGTGTGTTCGATGGAATCACGCAGAATCCCGAGGTCCAGAATGACAACATCCGGAGCAAATGACTCCACGCGTTCGCAAAATTCATTCCAATCTTCAAAGGATGGCTCGTCTACCAAAATTCGAACTGGAAGATCGGCCAGACATCGTTTTGTACCGGAGGACAACGTTGCATCGCTGACAACTAAAATTGCGGAAATCGAAGACAAATACTTAACCTCGTTTAAAATTAGGGCTTCGCGGGCGGCGTGGCAGCTGGGGCGGGTGGAACTTGCACTTGTGGCGTTGTTCCAAGTGGTGCCGGAACCATTTGCACCGGCATAAACTGAATCGGCGCTGCTCCGGCTGCTACAGGCGTAACGGCCGCCTTCTTTTCGCTGATCAGAAAATCTTCCAGTCGCATCGTCCTGTTGGCGCTCGTCACCGGCACAGGGCCAGTTTCATTGAGCCCCGGATTGCGTGGAATCGTCGTCGGCGCTTTGTCGAGAAATGGCTCCGGGAATGTCAACATCGGCGGCTTCATATTGGAAGGAATCGGACGCACGAACTCCGGCGTTACCAGCACCAGAAGTTCCGAGTTCGACTTGGTCACGGATCGAGATCGAAAGAGTCGGCCAAAGAAAGGAATATTCCCCAGGCCGGGTATCTTTGACAGCGACTCCGTTGTCCGGTCGTCCAGCAGTCCGGCGATCGCAAAGCTCTGCCCAGGTTCCAGTTCAATTTCAGTTGAAATCTTGCGCGACGCTAATCCGGGAATGTTGAAACCCTGAAACACCAATCCATTCGCATAATCAAGCGAACTTACTTCGGGACTCACCTGTAGCCGGATCGTCCCTCGCGGTGTCACCTGCGGAGTAAAAGTGATGCGAATGCCAAATTCACGAAACTGAATAGTAACTGCGCCTAAGCCGCCGCCGCCACCTTGCAGCGTGGGGAACGGAAACTCGCCACCCGAAAGAAACGATGCCGTCTTACCATTGGACGTCAGCACATTGGGCTCGGCCAGAATTTGCAACAGCCGCTTGGTTTGCAAAGCTTTGATCATCGCCGCCAGATTCAAATCCGGCCGCAGCAGAAACACATTCAATGCATCAGAAACTGTGAGAAGCGAATCCTTGCCTGTGGCCGCTACTTTCCCGGAATTAAATTGCCCGGTAGACGTACCCCCAATCGTATTCGTGGCGCCAAGGCTGAAGATATTGATCCCCAGATCAGTGCTGACAGCCCGGTCCACATTCGCAAACTTCACTTGCAAAAGGATTTGTGCTTCTGTTGGTGGAATTTCAACATAAAGTAGATTCACAACCGGCCCCGCCGTACGTAAAATCGACATCGCGCGCTCCCCGGAGCTAACATCCTTTACCGTTCCCCGCAAAAAGAATGTGTTGTTCTCCACCGTAACTTCGATCGGCTGGCCTTCCAGTTCTTTAGCAATCTGACGCCTCACGCCGTCCAGAACATCCTGCACTTTTGAGTAATTCGGAAGTACCGTCAAGTCAAATAACAGACGGTTTCCATCGTCCTGCCACACAATTAGACTGGTCTGTCCAGGCGTCTTGCCGTGAATCAACAACTCCCGAGGGCTGGTCGCCAGCGCTTCGGCGATACCGCCTTCAGCCAGCGATACCCGAACAATATTTACAGGGCTGTCGACAACCAGCGACTTGCCAGTAACCACAGAAAGCTCTTTCGTCCCCTGTCCAAATGCGCAATGTATGAGTAGGCAGGCGATGAGGCCCGCAGATTTGTTTGAGCTCACTTTTTCTCCTCCGGCAAAGCCTGTCCAGGGAACTTCAGTTCCCGGCGCTCGCGACCGGTAATAATTTCGATAATCAAATTCGGCGGTGGCTCCCGCTTTGCGGGCGCAGCCGCCGGGGCCGCAGCCACGGGCTTTAGTCCCGTTGGCGCGCGCTTGGCAGTTTGCCCGCCTTCCATCGTGGCAGGACGTGCGCTACCCATCGCTCCGGCATAAATCTTCCCCAGGCTTGTCCCCGACGTAACAGCAACTTCCCGGTCCATCGGATTGCGCAAAACCAGTTGAATTCTTGTATCATTCGTCACCAGGCTCAAAACCTCAGCCTGGTCTGGCGTCACCAGCAAATTGACAACTTGCACCGGCTGTGGCTTGCCCTCTGAATCTTTTTGAATATTCTGGCCGGCCGACATTACCTCAATATTCTGCAATAACGTTTTTGCCAGATTTCCCGATCCGGTGGGAGCTCCCGAAGGCGGAACACCGTTAATGATCAGATCCACATGCATACCTGGTACCACAAATCCGGCTACACCAACAATGTCATTCACCCTCACCGCCACCGCTCGCATCCCCGGAGGAATCATGGCCGCCAACCCGGCGCCAGCACCCTTCATTGCCAATCGAGTTGCCAGCACAGGTTCACCTGCAAACATTTGACCAATAACACCCCGACCAACTGCATCTTCAATTTTCTGGATCGACTGCGGCGGCGGAGGTCCCGACCAATCCAACATCTTCAGATCATCTGCCTTGACGAGCGATCCCTCCGGAAGGTCCCGGGCCGCGCCCACCAAGGGCACAGTCGGAGTTGCCTTTGTCGTATTCATGCGGCTGATTACTACTTGATACAAACCAAAAGTGGCGGCTGCCGCCACCACAAACGCAAAGAGTATTACCGTCAAAAAGCGTTGATTCATTTTTCTCCATATCCTTCTTAAGAACGGCGAAATCTAACTTCCAGATTGATTCGCGTTCGCCAGCCGACCATTCATGGCGGTCCAGAGCCCTTGGGTATTCCGGCTCATCCCGATATAAACTGCTGCTCCTGCCAGAAGGACAAATGCCAGAATCAAACTGTATTCGACCAGATCTTGCCCGCGCTCGCTGCGGAACAACTTATGTAAGCGGCTATTCATAATTGCATACTTTCTTTAAGAACCGGCAACACTGTTGGCAGCACTCACCGTCGTGCTGCTGGCCTTCCAAATCCCTGTAATGCTATCACCTGAAATAAGAAAGATCACCACCGCTATAACTACCACAAAGGCCAGCAGAAGAGTGTATTCGGTGATGTCCTGCCCACGGCTGTCATAAAGACCTGTCGATGAACCATTGCTCTTCCTCAGATCCCTTCCGCTCTTGCATACCATTCGCGTCTTATGCACCTAGCTCCCTGCGATGCAGGCTTGACTCAGAATCCTGCTGCTTTGTGTCCAGATCCCCCGGATGGAACTGCCGACACCGATGAACAAAGCTGCCGATGTCAGGACAACAAATGCCAGCAACAATGTGTACTCGATGAGATCTTGTCCCTCCTCGCCCTCCAGCAAATTTCGAATATAGCTCTTCAACGGCTTTTCTTTCTTCAATATCAGAATGTTGTAAGGGAGGCTGGCAATGCCACTCTCCCTTGGTAGATAATTTGGCCCCAGTACGCCCTCCGAATGAACAACGGAATAACGCCTTCCGAGTGGACAACGGAACAAAGCCTTCCGAGTGGACAACGGAACAAAGCCTTCCGAGCCACGACCGTGAGGGAGTGGACAACGCTAATGGATGCAAACAGGTACTAGCTGATGGCGGTGTTTGCATTCGTCAGAATGGTGTTTGCCTGGCCCCAGATACCTGAAATGGATCCGCCGGCGCTGATGAACAGCGCCGCCGATGCCAGCACTACAAATGCCAGCAACAGCGTGTACTCGATCAAATCCTGGCCTTGCTCATCTTCGAACAACTTTCCAATAAATGGTTTCATATGTCGACCTTTCTCCGATGATCGATTACCTGGGGAGAATCGCACTGCCACTCTCCCCAGGCAAATTGTTGAGTCTAACTGGTACTAGCTGGCGGCGGCGGCGTTTGCATTCGTCAGAATGCCATTGGCCTGGCCCCAGATTCCCTTGATCGAACCACCGGCACTGATGAATAGCGCGGCCGATGCCAGCACGACAAATGCCAGCAACAGTGTGTATTCGATCAAATCTTGGCCCTGTTCTTCTTGAATCAGGTTGCGGAAAATCATCTTCATTGTAGTTACCTCAGTTTGTAATTGATTGATGGCCGAAGCCGACTATTGTTGTGAATTTGGCTGCTTTGCCAATTCCATGATGGATCCAGGGTGTGGATCTGGTTTGACGGCCTCGCTCAATAAATCAAGCGAAGCGTTGCTTCCGGACAGGTTTTTTTCCCTGCCGCCGGAGGCGAAAAAGAGAATTGCAATGTGGTCGTCGTAGACGGCTTTCCAGCCGCTCGTTGCTTTCAACGTGGTCGCCATTGGGGCATCCGCCGGCAACAGGATCGCATCCACCCTGTATTGGGACAGAAAGGAGGCCCAATCCCAATGGCCGTTCATCACGTCCAGGTATTTCAGGCTGAATTCACCACCATAAAAATCGCTGCGTCCGTCCACAAATACCTTCGTCTTCGGATACAGCTTATAAATCAGATAGTCGCCCCACTCGTCGTTCGTGAAGACTCGCTTCCCGTCCAGCATCGAAAGTGCCCCGGCGGGATACCGCTTCGAATCATATTCGGAACGAAGCTTCGTCGCGTCTACCGGCGCCCCCAGCATGAGAAGAAACAATAAAATTGCCGCAGCACCGCTCGTGGGGTACAAACGTGGAATCCGGTCGATTTTCGTAAACTCGATTCCGAATAATTCCAAGGCCGCAACCGCCTTGCCGATCGAGGCCACTTGCGGAGCCGTTTTCAAGGCCGCCATTGCCTCACTCAAAAATCGCGTTACCAGCGGCGCCGCAATCATTGCATAAATCGGGATGTTCCGCCCTGCCACGAGAGCCATATGCAGCCAACTCACCAGCAGCAGTGCATCAGCAAATCGCCGCTGCGATAGCGACCAGCCCGCAGCCAGTATTCCCGCCAGCAGCATTGCTTCAAAAAACAGGGCCACAGGCGCATGAAAACTTAAGCTCTGGAATTCACCAATGTGTTCGAAGTGATAGCGTTCCGTCAGATACCGGAAGATGTGGACGTGCAACTTCCATCCATAAGGATTCACCAGGCTCGCCGCTCCGCAAGCTACCGCTACTGAGAAATAGGTCCGCGAACGATTCCAGGCCGCTTTCAGGCCCAGGTTGTCCGGCCCGATGACTACGTGAAGAAAAACCCCGACGCCCACCGTCAACAGCAGGATAATACTCACCAAAAATGCGCCGTGCAGATTGGTCCACAACACAACCAGTGGCGGAAACACCCAGAGGATTCGCGGATTCCGGTAGGAGCGATCCAACAGATGCAGAGATACCGCAAGCAGCAGGAAAGTAAACAAATGGGGCCGCGCGAGCCAATGAATCGACGAAGCAACTACTGCCAGCATGGTTACGCCGAACGCGATCAGGTCATTGTTCGTGTGCCGACGGCAAAGACGGAACAACAGCAACGAGGTAAAACTAAGTAATAGAATGCCGAGAAAGACCGGGCCAGCCAACCCGAAGCGTTGGTGCAGCACTGCAAGAATGATGTCGGACAGCCATTCCCAGGCAAACCATGGCTCGCCGCTCTTCGTAAAGGAGAACATGTCGGTTTGTGGCACTCGCCCATTGGCCAGCATCCAGTCCCCTGCCCGAATATGCCAGCCCGTATCGCCATCGCCAAGCATTGTCTTCACACCATCGAGGCCAGCGAACAACAGCAGCATCGGTGCCAGAAACGCGATGTCTGAAAGCGAAGGGAAAAGTCGAAAGATCGGCGAAATGCGGCGGGTCGACATTCTATGCTTCCTGCGCCTTTCTGTTAGTGTTTTCGTTTGTCCACATAAGCATCTCAACTTCCATTGAGGCTTGAGTTTGGCAGCTACACTCCTGCATTTGATATACCCATCGGTACCAGAACTGGGTAAAAGTAGTTTGAATAAGTACAATCTTCATGGCGAGACGAGCGACAGCTTGAAACGGCGTGTGGAATGAATTCCGCTCGCGCGCCTGATGTCTCACGGTTACTCCACCAATCCAACAATGGAGATTGGTAGTCCTGAGGTCACGGGTTGTAGATTAACGGTGCCGCTGCCTTGCACCTTGATTGCACCCGAGATCAGTTGCAGCGCAGCACTCATGCCTGGAGATCCCTGCAGTGTCACCCATGAGCCGCGCGGTTGGTAGATCACGCCACGAATTACGGTAGATGCTCCCGCAGCGATAAACATTCCCTGGGAGCCACTAGCAACTCCATCCGTAATCAGATTTTGATTTGTCTTCGTGCAATTCAGATAGGGAGCAGCGCAACCGTAGGTACCATCCGTGTCGTAGAGCACACTCGAATTCCGCCGGTCCTGCCACATCACCACACCGTTGTAAGGTTTCAAGTCCGTAGGGAACCCCGCCCCAGCCTGATTCAGTCCATCCAGCGTAAACGAGACTTGTTGGTTATTCCCCGATTTGAATCCGGTCTCTCCTTGTTTCATAGTCTGATACGCCGTCGACGTCGACAATCTGGTAGGTGGGCTTGTTAGACCCGGATAGTGTTGGTCCGTAAAAATAAAGGCATTTCCCGAACTGGTAGGCCCGGAACCAGTGAGAGAGAATGCGCTGCCACCAACCGACATGTCAAATAACGGATTGGCATCTCCATTATTTGTCGGCGTAGCACCAGCCAGAACAATCTTTCCTGGCTCAAAATTCAGATTCGTAGCGCCCCCGCCGCTCTTTGTGGAAATGCCACCATACATTACATAGGTGCCGAAACCAGTCGCGTTACTTGTGCCTGTTAAGCAGCTACCGCCCGCACGAAAATTCACATTCCCACTGAACTGAATTGGATTTCCGGTTGGTACCTTATTTCCCTTTCCATCAATAAAGGTTGCATAGTAATTCCCAGGTCCAATGTCAATGGTGCCGCCATTACTGACAGGCGAGATCACCCCGCCAACAATGCCGCAATCCTGCAATCCCGCATCGCTCACTGGAATCTGGGTCTTTTTTCGCGTTGGATCCTGAAACTCGCTGCCTTCGAGAAAACCATTCTGCGGTGTCGCAGCCCAGCGGGCCTGATTGCCGCCGCTAATTGCTGCATCCCCAGTTCCCCGAATATTCGTGTAGGTCGCGGTTACGGAGGCTGTATTTCCCTGCAAATTACCTGCATGCGTGCCACCAGCACATCCTCCATTGCAGCCCGAAGCCATCAGAATTCCCCCACCCGCCGTCACGTTTGCGCTGCCCTGCACATCGAGGTTAGCCCCCGTAGGATTTCCCCCTCCCCACACCGCCACATCATTGTCGCGGTTCAAGAGAATAATCGAACCCCGAACTTGCCCCTGATAAAGCCCGGCAGTCGCCCTCGCACTGACCGTCGCAATTGGATTCCCGGTAATTGCTGCAAACAGTTGGGGTACTGATTCCGTTACACGCACGGTTGCCCAATACTGCAGCGTTACCCCCGGCAGAGTCGGCGGAGCGCTATTCGATCCCTCGGAGATCCGTACCCGTTGCGGGGCCACTTCCTGAAAACCGTTCTGACGTGCATAAAGGCACCCGTTGTCCAAATTGTCTGTGGTGATGCTAGTCACCGTTGATAGACAGACAAAGGGTGCCGTATCGTCGCGACAAACTCCTCCGCCTCCAAGACATGGGTAGGGCCCCGAGACTCCAGTCATCCTCCGCATCTCTTCAGCGGTCGCAATCGCGGCACTATCTGCAGCCCCTTGAGCCGACCGTTTCACGAAATAAGCCCAGCCGAAATCCACTGCCAGCCCAAGCACTCCGAACATTGCAAACATCGCCAACGTGACCATCACGATCGCCTGTCCGCTTTTAGGATTTCCGATGCGGCTTTGGGCCAATGATTGAGTTAAAACTGGATCGTGTCCCATGAACTTGCCCCCAGGGTGACTAGATTGAATTTGACCTGTCCTGCACTAGGCCACAAAAGCGCCAGTGCGGACTGAAATGGGTACCGGAAACTTACCTGAATAGGCAGTCCGGTATTCGCAGTCGTAGCCCATACCGCAGTGGATCCGGCTAAGCTGCCAAGTGTTACATACCCGCCGGCGCTGCCCACCACCTGCGTCCCGCCCCTGAATACTTGTACATCCAAATTTGCAGGTACCAGACCAATCCCATGGAATTGCACTCGCGACGCAAAAGTTCCCAGATTGGCGTCTGCAAGGCAGGCAGTGCGCGCCTGGCATTCTGCCCCGTGCACAATCAGAAAACGCGTCGCCTCTTTGGAAGCATGGGCCAAAGTATGATAAATCCACATCCCGCGCGCCATTTCAAAGGTGCAAATCAGCACAAACAATAGGCCAATCCCTACCAGAGTGAATTCAATCAAGGCACTGCCGCGCTCTGCATTGTGCGGATTGATTTTAATTGTCACGGACCCGCGCCTCCGCAATCCGAGTCACTG
Organism: Acidobacteriota bacterium; assembly: GCA_025354885.1. GTDB lineage: Bacteria > Acidobacteriota > Terriglobia > Bryobacterales > Bryobacteraceae > Bryobacter. Next base: position 16,401 of record JANXLY010000390.1, read on the forward strand.
TCATTCTGCCCATCAAACCAGGTAGGGGAAACAACTGCGGACTCCGGTAGCTCACAGACACTCGCGCTGCCCCGAGCGTGGTCGCATCCGGCCCAGGAATCGCCGCCACCACTACGGAAATTGGCAATGCGTCAGTAATCGCCCCAGCGCTTGCCGCACAAGTATTGAGCGCCGCGCTAACGTTTGGCATTCCCCGAAGCTCCTGCCTTGCAATCTGACAGGCGGCCGTCAGATCCACCACATACGAACTCGAACGCGAAGTATGCATCACTCCAGAACGCGCCGCATTCTGAGTCGCGATTACCGCGTAGCAGTAAAAACCGATGTCGAAAACCATCGCAAACAGTAGAAAAATCCACGGGGCCATCAGGGCCACCTCGACCACCGCATGACCAGCCTGCGTTTTCGCTCGGGCCGGACCCTTGCAAATTGCCTTCCCAACTGGCAATTGAACCAACGGCACTTCGATATTGCTTCTGAGAAATTCCAGCAATTGGGGCGATGACCAAAAGCGCACGCAGTTCTCGTTGCTTGCTTCCAGCTGCGAAAACGGAACACGACTCGAATCGCTTGCTACGGGAAAACTCAAGACTAATACCTTCCTGATGACTCTGAGAAAACCTTACTAGGTTAGAAAAGTAACAGGTGCTATCGAAATTGTCAATGAGAACCTTAGCCAGCATTGTCTTTCTGGACTCAATTGTGAATTTTGCCGCATCTACAGCACTTTCTGTGTTTTCATGAATTTGCATGCAAACTTGCTAAAAAGTACTAGTAATCCAACAATCCTGGACACTGATATTCCAGTACTATCAGTACCGGACCTTAATTCAGCCCATTCGCTCTTACAGCCAGGAGCATCTCTTGCATTCAAATCTTTGATCTGCCATGCTTCAAAAATACCCCGAGGCTGAATCGAAAGGCAGTTAGCGTGTTGTTCAAAAATCCATGGTCAGACCGCGCTCAGTTTCTGCCAAAGTACACAGGCCTGGAAGCAGTCGCCCTGATGGAAACGCCAATTCAGATTGTCAAGTGGGAAGAGTCAGCTGAATTCATCCAATTGTGTGAACGCCAGACCCAATCGTTGATCGCAGTTGCATCCAAGGCGCCAACATCCCACCCGCTTTTTTTCTCTGCACTGCTACCCGAGGACGAGGGCCTGATCACTGTCCAATCCCGCGATGGGAGACCCAACCTCAGTGCAGTCGTGTTTACCAGCGAAACACGCGCGGCTGTCTATGCCGACCTCCTCTTCGGAGGCCTGAAATTGACACCGATCAGTTTTGCACCGGCAGCTCTGATTGAAGTCCTCGCCAGATTGTTAAAAGTTGGGATTCGCCATTTTGTTCTGGATCGGTGTCCTCGCTGTTGGGGCTTTCCGGTGCGCTCATCACAATCAATCGCTACCCCCGAGGAAGCCGTCAGCCACTGGGCGATCATGAAGGCTGTCGAACTGACAAGAGCCAATTTCTATCTGAAGTTGGCGAATCAGCGATCAGCATCCGGCGACTATACGGCTAGTCGGCAAATTGCTCTCCATGCGATTGCCCATGTGGCACCCGATGATTCCCGATTTCACGCTCTCCTGTTGTCCCTGGCCGAAAAACTTCAGGACAAGACGCTCTTGCTGGAAGCCAGGAATGCAGTAAAGCACATCGATCCCCCACACTGGGCGGGAGCGGTTTTGAAGGATGTTCGCGAGCAAGTTGCCGATTCTGAACTATGGATTTAGCTGTCGAGGAAAACTGCTTGTCGGCAACCCGGAATAGACACGATTCACTACGCCGTTCTGCAATTGGGCAAATGTGGCTTTCGCCTGGTCCTGGCGTTGATAGGCGATCAGTTCGATCATATCGCCGTCCTTAATGGTGTGGGTATGAAGAGCCGGATTCGGGAATCGTGCCAGCAATTCAGACCGTTGCATGCCAGGACGAATTTCTGAGGCAGAAGGGTGAGGTCGAAAAGTTTCGGCCGCTGCTTGCGGAATTTCAACCGGCTGGCTAACTGTTGAGGATTCCAGTGGATCTGCAAGTTTGCGGGCGGTCCGAATCAGCTGGGGAGTCGGAATACTAGCCTTCTTCGGCTCTGGTTCTTCCTCCGCTCTCGCTGCGCTGGGACGAGAGTTTGAAAAGCTGGACCTGAGTTGGTCGATCACAGCGTTAGGCGATTTCTGTACAACCGCAAAGTAGCCGATACTCGACAAGACGAAAACACATACAGCCAGCATGAAGATGTTTTGACCGGTCATACAAGAGGCACCCTCTAGGGCCTATGAAGTAAACACTATCATTAGCTTGGATTTATTGGAATAGAAAATTCTTGAAAAATGCTCACCCGTCTTCCTCCGCTGGTCAAGCATCCTCAGCTTGGGCTCTTCTCAACGCAGGGGTTCCATTCGGACTGGACTTGTCCCCTCAGCTGAGACAAAAGTTTAGACACAGTGTTCCTGCCAGCGAAAAAAGCGCTGGACAGAAGGGCGATGGTTTAGCAGAATCGCAATAGTCGGAGAGACGGAAGCGAGCTCTGCTGGAGAGCAACTT
>JANXLY010000392.1 GCA_025354885.1 Acidobacteriota bacterium
GCGGAATCCTCGCGAACTGGCGCAAGCGCCTGCGAACTGGATGCCTTGGAATTACCGCGAGAATCTTCTTCAGACGTCCGATATTGCCGCCTGAATGGCAAATTCATGTCGGTTACGCATGCTTGCCGCAACCTCACGAACGCGAGTGACGTTGTACGCACTGCTCTCCGGACACTAGAGTGCGAGGAACGAGAGTCCGAGGCAAAGTTGTCCGCGCTGAAAGCCGCGATCGATGAGGGGGATGCCAGCGGTGTGATGGACTGCAATCCGTTTGAGCGTATTCGCGCGGCGATCCAGATCTCCAACAAGCCAGCCTAACCCGTGGCGGGCCTGAGCTATTCAGTCCGCGCCGGGCGCGACCTGACAATGATCGCGGAATACACATTGGATAGATGGGGCGTGGATCAGGTCATCCGATACCTTGACAACCTTAGCCACAATGAATAAGATTTACGCCATGATTAGACTCAATCTTGCTCGGCTTCTCATGCTCTTCATGCTCTTCTACTCCGCACAACTAGTGCGTGCGCAAACCCCGGCAGTGGGGGGTGTGACAAGTGCTGCGAGCTCTAGTCCTGCCCTGACACCGGGTGGCCAAGCCAATATTTTCGGGTCGAACTTTGGCACCAGCACCACGATCGCTGTCACCGCCGATGGCAAACCAGCCTACGTGGTCTATGCCACCCAGGGGCAGCTTATCATTCAGATCCCTCCTGATGCTACGCCCGGCAATGTCTCTATCCGAGTTGGCAATTCCGCAGCCTTCAACGTCACGCTGGTGAAATATGCTCCAACCTTCTCAGCTCTGCTCCCACCGGATCACGGTGGCAGCTACGTGACTGTGGCAAACCCAGCCGTGCCAGGGGAGGCCATTCTCTTCGCCATGACAGGGTTGGGACCAACCAATCCTACTGCTCCAGCGGGATCCAATCCCCCCTACCCCACTAGCACGACACCCTCTGTGACGGTTGGGGGATTGTCTGCACAGGTTGATTATTCCCTCCTAATGACAGGTTTCCTGGGCCTCTACGCCGTAAAGATTCGCATCCCGCTCGGAATCCAATCCGGGTCGGCCTCTGTCGTGGTTTCCATCGGGGGTTCGACAAGCCCTGCACTGTCGTTGCCGATCGGTGCCGCGCTTGGACCAGTGATAAGTTCTGTGCAGAGCGGGGCAGGTGCTGGGGTTGCCCTTACACCCGGTGCCCCGGCCTTCATTTACGGGTCGAACTTTGGGACGATCACCACAATCGCCGTCGTCGTCGATGGCAAACCAGCCGTTGTCAGCTCTGCAACACCCACGCAACTCTTGATTCAGATCCCTCCCGACGCCGCTCCAGGCAATACCTCCGTGAGGGTTGGTAATTCCGCCCCTTTCAACATTACGCTGGCGAAATACGCGCCAGCATTCTTCACGCAGGTCGTGCCCTCGCGTAACAACGGGGGCAGCGTGACTGCGGCAAACCCAGCCCTGCCAGGGGAGGTCATTTCCTTCACCATGACAGGATTGGGGCCAACCAATCCGACTCCTCCAGTTAGTCCGACGATCACAAGCCCCTCCGTAACTGTAGGAGGAGTGCCCGCACAGGTAGTATTTTCCGGTCTGTCCCCGGGCGCTCCCGGTTATTACACTTTGCTCATTCGCATCCCTCCCGGACCTCAACCTGGCTTGGTCCCTGTTGTTGTTTCGATCGGGGGTTCGACGAGCCCCGCCCTGTCGTTGCCGATCGGTGCCGCAGTCGGACCGGTAATTGTTTCTGTACAAAGTGGGGCAGGCGGTTCAGATGCGATTCAAGCCAACATTCAGGCTGGCACCTGGGTGAGCATCTTTGGCGTTAACTTGGCTGGTTCCAGCCGTGATTGGACGGGGGCCTTCAATGGGGATGCTTTGCCTACCTCCCTTGCGGGTGTCAGTGTCAGCATTAATGGCAAGACTGCCTACCCGTCCTTCGTCAGTCCCACCCAAATCAACGTTCAGGCACCCAGCGACCTGGCCGTTGGACTCGTTCCCGTTATTGTCACAAACAACGGGCAAGCCAGCCCAACTTTTAGTGCCAATCTGCAAACGCATGCCCCCGCTTTCTTTCATTACTCAGGAGATGCGAGTCGCTTCGCATTGGTGACTCGTTACCCGGACAACGCTTACGTTGCGGATCCATCGGTGCTTGCTGGGACCGTCGCCGCAAAGCCGGGCGACGTTCTTATCCTCTGGGGCACTGGCTTTGGCGCTACTGTTCCCCCAACCGCTGCCGGCACCATACCGGCTGTGAGCGCCAACACAGCGTCGCCGGTTACGGTAACGGTGGGAAGCATCTCAGTAAACGTGATCGGGGCCGCGCTCAGCCAGGGGCTCGTTGCCATCTATCAGATCGCAATCCAGTTGCCAGCGAATTTGCCAGCAGGCACTCACGAAATTCGCGCATTGGTTGGCGGGGTTCAGAGTCCCACTGGCGCGCGGATCCTGGTCGCTAACAATCCCTAACTTCGCGGTCTGGTCGGAGGATTGACAAATTCGCTTGGCACGCCTTTGGGGGCAAAGTGAGTGAGAACTTGCCCCTTAGTGAGAAACCAAATGAGGGGTTCGCAGAACACTTTTCATCAGAACATCGATCAAGTGATCGTGTCTGTTTGGTCGAGGATTCGGAATTTGGGCCCCCAAGGCGTTCTGGGAACTCGCTGTGCATACGCCTGGTTAAAACTCAATCCAGGATTTAGAGGGTCTCAATTCCCGTTTGGGAAGTTGCATTGATTCCGAGCGGATTGTCTTGTCGCCATTTGAAAATTTCCCCTCTCCCCTGTGATGTAGAATGCAGACTATTGCCCAACTTTGCTGCTATTACCTCTTCCATTGCTTGTTGAAGATGCCAAGGAATCGATTCCCCCAAAAGCGATTGCAAGGGTGTCTTCATAGACGCCTTCTTCTTTCTGGAAGTTCGCCCCAATTGGATGAGGCTCGGCGACCCGTCCCATCGCGCATTTTCATGTTGCACTTAAAAGGCGCTCGAATGGTGGCAGAGGCGACCCAGGATTGACATAACAGACGATATCCAATCACTCACAACCTTTCGACGGAAGTCGGGGGACTCTATGAAGCAGCTCAAGAAGGCCAAATGGCCGGTCATTCTCACAGTTCAGGGTAAAGCTGCAGCGGTTGTTATGGATGCCGCTGCCTATCAACGTCTCCTTGCTATCGGGGATCCGGCAAGGATTAGCCGATGCCAAAAGTGGAAGCTCTCGACCTCTCCGCGAATTCCTGGTGGAGTTTGAAGCGAAGCATGGGATTGCCCGTTGGATTCGCTGCAGGTGTGGAGCCCTATTTGGCGCTGAGTTATGAATGCATCCACGCCGAAGTTTTCTCTGGCCGCGCCTCTGATGGCATCGCTTACACTCAAACTACGTGCTCAACCAGGGCTATGCCTACACCACAATCATCAGCAGCAAATACCATGGACAAAAGCTGCTCTCCCATCTGGCAAGCCTTTACCCGCACTCAAGCCCACAAGCCTGGCAACAGAAGCTGAACAACGGCGAAGTGACCCTCAACGGTGTCACCGCCACTGGAAGCGAATCGATTCAATTAGGCCAAACACTTGTCTGGAAGCGTCCACCGTGGATGGAAGCAGACTGCCCTCAGAACTTCGAAATCCTGTTTGAAGATGCGCATCTCTTGGCAGTCAACAAACCCAGCGGGCTGCCCACTCTCCCCGGCGGCGGCTTCATGGAAAACACCCTCCTGCGCCTGGTGCAAAAGCATGTCCCCAACGCAAACCCTGTCCACCGCTTGGGGCGTGCCACCACCGGCATCGTCCTGTTCGCCAAAACACCGCAGGCGGCGTCTCAGCTATTCGCGGACTGGAATACTCCCAAAATTCAAAAAATCTACCGGGCGCTGGCTCAAAACATTGCGCAGCACGACACCTACGAAATCGTTACACCCATCGGTCTGGTAGCGCACCCGCTCATCGGTTCCGTGTGGGCCGCCAAACCAGGTGGCAAAGCGTCCAAGTCTTTGGCAAAGGTGATCTCACGCGGCACCAACACCACAACATTTGAGGTGAGTTTAAGTTCGGGCCGCCCTCATCAAATCCGAATTCATCTGGCATCGATCGGCTATCCGCTGGTAGGTGATCCTCTGTACGGCGTAGGCGGCCAGCCGCTTGAGCATCTCCCCGGCCTGCCTGGCGATGGAGGATATTTCCTGCACGCCCAATATCTGAAATTCGAGCACCCCCTCACCGGAGAACAAATGAATCTTGAGGCAGCTTTGCCGTCCGGATTCGCGTTGGATCCGTAGGTTCAGGGGGGGAATCAAATCCGGGTGGCCGTTGAAAGCTCAACTTCTCAGAACAGGACTTTGGGCCTTTTCCCCTCTGGATGGTGCGCAAATCGCCCGGCACGAAGGTTGCGCTCCAACTTTGGGGATGGTGGTACTGCGGCCTTGATTTGGACATGCCTGAATATTGCTTCTGCTTGCCTGAAAATGGTGTGGTTGCCGTGTGTTAGAGTTTAGAGATTGCAATGAGACTGCTTGTCGCTTCCATCGCGGCGTCCGCCTTGTTTACCTATTCAAGTGCCGCAGCCCAGGCCTTCAATCCGGAGATCCTGCGGGTTTGGGACGACCGAGCAGTAGAAGCCTTTGAACTTCCACTCGCACAATCAGACCGTTCGCCGCGATATCCGAGCTCCCAAGAATATTACGCCCTCAAACCGCGCGTCATCTACCGCTCCTACCCTGTCTACACACCTGGCCGCGAGCCTGCCGGCTATGGTGAATGGCTGAGGCAGAGAGAACCCGAGATCATCTTCGACGCGTCGAAGCTACGCACCGAGAAAGACTGGATTCAGGCAGGTAGGATTGTCTTTCAATCGCACATCGCGTTCATTCCGGCCCCCCGCGTACCGGAGCTCGACCCTTCGCTGCCTATTTTGCCTGATGGAACTCTGCCTCCTTTCCGGCCCGGCAATCGATATTACATTCGACAGAAGGGACTGATCGAGGTCGGCTTGAATGCATGTGCCGACTGCCACACGCGCATCATGCCGGATGGCTCATTTCTGGAGGGAGCGCAAGGGATTGTAGCCCGTCCGTTCAGTGCATCTGTGATGAAACAGGTGCGAGAGAGCACGCCTGAGTCTTTCGCAAGGCGACGCGAGAACGATTGGATCCTCTTCGGTGCGCCGTGGATACAGAGCAAAGAGACCTTTGTTGGGGCGATGACCCCGGATCAAGTGGTGGCGCAGTTGGCCGCAAACCACCCGGGAGTCTTCGCTCGTCAAGGAACAAGCCGCTCTCATCCCGTGCACGTGCCTTCACTCATTGGGGTTAAAGATCGCCGATATCTGGATGCGACGGGTCTGGTTCGACACCGGTCGATCGGAGACCTGATGCGTTATGCCGTCATCAACATGGGCCTCGATACTAGCGCACGATTCGGCGACTTCCAGCCGAGTTCTAATCCCACCCCATTCGGCGGTGAAGTCGGAACGCGGTACAGCGAAGAGCAATTGTACGCCATGGCTTTTTACATGTATTCGCTCAAGCCTCCCGTTAATCCGAATCTTCGCGACGCCTTGGCAAGCAATGGGCAGAAGGTGTTCGGGCAGCAGGGCTGCGGCGTCTGTCACACCCCGCCCCTGTACACCAACAACAAACTAACTCCTGCGATCGGGTTCAAAGTTCCGGATCACATGCGCAAGACGGATAACATTCTTTCCATTTGTATCGGGACAGACCCGGCGCTGGCCATGAGTACGCGACGGGGGACAGGTTTTTACAAGGTCCCCTCGCTTTTGGGCGTCTGGCATCGAAACGCTTTCGGCCACGAGGGCCAGGCCGAGACGCTCGAAGAATGGCTTGACGCCGCGCGCCTCCAGGGTGACTACGTGCCGAAAGGTTTCCACATCGGTCCTGGAGCCATCAAAGGACACGAGTTTGGTTTGAAACTCTCGCCCGCGGACAAGCGCGCGTTAATCGCATTCCTGAAATCGCTGTAGGGTCGCCTGCAACAGCTCGAACTAAGGCAGTAAGAGTGATGGCCTTTCAAGTCCGTTGAGTGCACCTGACCGTCTGGTGCGGATCATCAGCAATTCGGAAGTTGGCCCGAAACGGCGTTCTGGGAACTTGATTTGGATTCGCTCGGATTACAATTCGTCCAGGATTTAGATGTTCCCAATTCCCTTTTGGGAACTTGCATTGATTCCGAACCGATTGAGGCCATTCGAAAATTGTTCCTCTCCCCTGCGATTCCGAATGCAGACTGTTCCTCGACCTTGCTGGTTTTGTCATTTTTTTCATTGCTTGTTGAACCTGTCAAGCAATGGACTGCATAAACGCGATTGCTCGGGTCTCTTCAAGGACGCTTTCTTCTTTCTGGAAGTTCGCCCGAATTGGATTAGCCTTGGCGAGCCGTCGAATAGTACATTTTTATGTTGCACTTAAAAAGGTGCTCCAATGGTGGCAGAGGCGACCCATGATTGACATTACAGACGATATCCAATCACTCACAACCTTTCGACGGAAGTCCGGGGACTTTATGAAGCAGCTCAAGAAGACTAAACGGCCCGTTATCCTCACTGTTAAGGGTAAAGCTGCTGCGGTTGTTCAAGATGCCGCTGCATATCAGCGTCTTCTTGATATGGCTGCCGTGGCCGATAGCGGAGAGGGAATCCGGCAGGGATTGGCAGATGTCAAAAGTGGAAGATCTCGACCTCTCCGTGAATTCCTCGCAGAGTTTGAAGCGAAGAATGGCATACCCCGTTAGAATTGCTTCACGTGCCGAGCGCGATTTGGCACTGATTTACGAATACATCCACGCCGGAGATTCCGATGCCGCATTCGAATGGTATCGAGCGCTAATTCTGCAGTTCTTCACATTGGAGAGGTTTCCCAATCGCAATCCCTTAACTCCGGAAGATCCCAAGATTCGACATTTGCTTTATGGGCAGAAGCCAGACGTGTATCGCATCCTCTACCGCGTCGGAGAGAAGCCCAAATCAGTTGAGGTTCTGCACATCCGTCATTGAGCAATGAAGCGATAGAAGCCGGGTGATGTGTCGGCGGAGTTGTTACAGGGACGGCTGCTTGAACTGTGCCGATGACGATCCGTGCTTTGGCTGTGCCCAGAGTTCCTGTAACTCTGACGTTACAGTTCGTCTTGTCTGGCATTGCGCGTTAGCATGAGATCCAACAACCCTTGTGGGCTTCTGAAGCTGGTTCTTTTGAGGCGTTCAAAGGCTTCTGCAAAATTGAGGAGCCCTTGCTGCGCAGCCAGTTCGAGCAGCCCAAGGATCCCGCTACCAGCTAGGCCCCTGTCGCGAACCACTTTCACACCTTTGAGCCCATCCATCAACAACAAGTTCGCCTGGAGTGATTCGGCCAGAGCAATGGCTGCGGACTCGCCTTTGTGAAGGCCGGCGAATGGACCAACGTGACTCGTATCGATCATTTCAAGCCAAGCTGGAGGATTCGCAATTCAGCGCTGAACGGCGGGCGGCGCATCGTGGCTCGAAAGCTCGCTGTGGACAGTGCCTGGAATTACCACTCTTTCAAACATGCGTGGAAGCAGATCGATGTGTTCGATCAGAATCGCTTTGTTGATTGGGCTGGTATCGGCGACTACCAGGGGCATTGGCGCTAAAGGCCTAGCTTCTTCAGGTCGGCGATGTCGCGATCCACATCCTCAATCGTAATGTCCTGATAGACGCCGTGAGCCTTGAGAAAACGATCCAGCTCAAGGCGCCCCAACCCCAACATCTCTGCCAATTCGGGTTCACTGATACGGCCGACGCGGAGTTCCTCGAGCGCCAGTCCTTCCAGCGCACGACGAGAAAGGTCATGTCCTGCTGCAGTTAGGCGGCGAGCGATCTCGTCCGGAATTTCCAATGTCAAGTTCATGCTGGTTGCTGCGCTTCTCCTTCCACAGTAACGGATCTATAAGTTTCTGTCACGAAGGGGTTTTGGCGAATCGCTGCTCAGCAGCAATGAGAGTATTGATTCCAGAGCATGATGAGCTTGAGGCGGCGAGGAAAAGTCTGCTACTTGAAGTGTGGGCCGATAGCGATGAGTTCTTTGGCGGTTCGGTGGAAGAGGTGTTTGCCGTCGAAGGTCACTGTGTTCTGGCTCCAGGTCTTGCCGAGTGGGCCCAGGTCGTTGGCGCTCAGGATTGCTTTTTCGTCGAGGACTTTAGCTCTTCGGTCGATGACGTAGGTGGCGCCTGCGGAGATTGTGAAGTAGCTCTAGTGGTTCAGGAGTTACAGGGCTGTCCCAGAAGGCCGGGGACTTCCAGCCGTCCATGCAGGAGCATAGGCTTTGGGAATCACGATACGGCGGAGGGGACGGGCACGGAAATGGAAGGTAGACACTGCCTTGGCGAGCGAGTGGAGTTCGCGTTCGAGATTTGTGCCGGAAGGATTGGGCGGGATTCGAGGATGCGCAAGCAGCCGAAGCGCAGGAAATCGGGATCGATGAGCTGAGGATATCGTTATGCAAGTACATCTTTGGGACACCCGAGTGAGTCGACGAGTTCGGCGACCTGGGATGTCTTGCTTAGTTCGCCTCTGTGCACGCTGTGGGCGCGAAAGTTGGTGCCATTTGCCGAGTATCAGTATGCTGTGTGATTATGAAATCGAGAGGGAGGCGAAAAATCCATGAATGACCTATTAAAACGAATCTCAGTAGATCCACAGGTCTGCTTTGGCAAGCCTTGCATTCACGGCACGCGAATTTGGGTTTCCCTGCTCCTGGATTTCCTGGCTGCCGGGGACTCCATAGAGAAGATACTCGAAAACTACCCTCAACTCAAGCGTGAAGACATCCTTGCCGCCATCGCATACGGTGCTGAAATGAGCCGGGAGCGATTCGTCGATCTCCCCGGCTCGACGGCGGCATGAAATTCAAACTGGATGAAAATTTTGGCTCCCGAAGTGAGCAGCTCTTAAAAGAAGCAGGTCACGACGTTCACACGGTGCTGGACGAAGACTTGTCCGGTGCGAATGACCAAGCCATCTTTCGGGCTTGTATGCAGGAAAGCCGATGTCTGCTTACACTGGACCTCGACTTCACAGATGTAACTAGATTCCCACCTCATGAATCGGCGGGTATCGCAGTTCTTCGCTTCCCCAGAAATCCCTCTTTGGGCATGCTTGAGAGCCTTGTACGGGACATGCTAAAAGTACTCCGAGTAGAAGAAATTTCCGGCCGACTTTGGATCCTTGAACCTGGGCGAATACGATTCCACGACGATACGTCGAACCGATAATGGTTCGGCTCTCAATCTGCCTGAAGTGATTTGAGGAAAGCTATCAGCGCTCCTTGTCGGTTGGTGACAGCATCAGGCCTTTTCGTTGCACTGGATGGCACCGGGACCAAGTGGAATCCTGCGGCGTATAGTCCTGTTGCAGGCGCACAGATTTGAAGCGCTCGTCAAAGGATTCGGTCTGCCAGCATTGGTGTTCCGGGTGTTTAGGAACTTTTCCCCCGGAAGTAGTCCTCAATTGGCAACCGCCCGCTAGACTGAAAGCAAGAGGCGTATGACTATTGCACACTCGCTGTATGAACGAGGTATGGCTTGCCTTACAGATGACCTTGAAAGAATCGTAAACGTGCTCATCGCAGCAGGCATCGCCTTTGAGGTGATCGGTGGCGTGGCGGTTAACGCACACATCATGCAGCAGCATCGAAGCCGGTCTTTTGTTACACGAGACGTAGATCTGTTGATTCGCCGGGAGGACCTGGACATCGTGGTGGAGGCTGGCCGGGCCGCCGGGTATGAAGGACGCAAAATCATGGGCAGCCATATGCTCATTCGAGCTGGTCAGGAAACAGGAGAAGCGGTCCACTTGTTTTTTTCGGGGGGAGCGATCGAAGTCCACGCAGCCACTTCCTCATCCGCCCCTGCAGCCCGAGATGAAGAACATCTTCGGGCTGCAGGTTCCGGTTGCTCCCTTATCCGATTTAGTGAGGATGAAGCTGACTTCGTTCCGACCTAAGGACGTGGCTCATCTGGAGATTCTGGATGAGACGGGGCTGATCAGCCCTTTGGTGGAAGCGGATCTGCCTCCAGAGCTCCGGAGCCGCCTGGAAATGGGGCGCCAACAGTTTGCCGAAGGAAGGCCGGACGTCGAGTAAGCTGCACGTTCAATTTGATCTGCCGGCCTGTGGCCAGTTGGCGGCATGTAGACGCGCCGGGTGCTGATCCTATCGCGATATTGTGGAGGTGGGGGTGTTTATGGCTTACACACGAATTCTCTCGTGCCTTGCTTGTGGGGTTCAGAACCGGATCCCGGCCCAGCATTTGTCGAGTAAGGGGAAGTGTGGGGCATGCAAGGGAGAGTTGCCGCCGCTGGGGCAGCCTCTCGATGTGGATGAGGCGGGATTTGACGAGATCGTCGGGGCGGCAAAAGTGCCGGTGCTGGTGGACTTTTGGGCGGAGTGGTGTGGGCCGTGCAAGATGGCTGCACCGGAGGTGAAAGAGTTGGCGCGGGAGATGGCGGGGCGGGCGATTGTGTTGAAGGTGGATACGGATGCGAACCAATCGCTGGGGGCAAGATACCGGATTCAATCCATTCCGACGTTCCTGGTGTTTCGCGGAGGGCAAATGGTGTTGCAGCAAGCGGGGGTTTCGCCCAGGGCGACGATGCGAAGCTGGATTGAGCAGGCGGCGTGTTAGTAGGCTGTGGCTTCGTAAGTCGCCGCCCGTGCAGTTTATCTGCCGATTGGTAGATAGGTTCCGGCTGGGGAACTGAGGCCGTTGACCACAAGGACAGTTTCATAATCGCCGTCGGGGATATTTGGGACCAGGAATACTAACTGATGCAGACCTGGGAAGCCGGAGAGTCCAGCGTAGGCGGGTACAACAGTGGTGGTCTGACCGTTGAGGGTGAGCCGGATTTCAGAAGGGCTGGCGAGAGGGTAGCCACCTGCGCGTGCGGGTGGAATTTGGCCTGCGGGGACTGCGGGAGTTGTGGGGCCGAGGCCGGTGCCGTAAAGGACCACGTATTCGCCCGGACGGGCTGGGCGCAGGGCCAGGCCATTCAATACGCCACTCGTGCCGAAGAGGTTGGCGGGGCCGATGTAGGCACTTCCGTCATTGGCGGTGGAGGCCAGATAACGGCTGTCTTGTGGGGTGAAGCGGAAGGTTGCGGGGTTAATTTTGCGAGCAGTTGTAGAGACGGTGGTGCTGCGCAAGGTGCTGTATTCTGACAAGACTGTGACAGGGCCGTCCGGGATATTGTCGGGTGCGATGGCGTTGATCTGGCCGGAACTGGTGAAGGCAATGAAGGCTTCCTGCGTGCCAACGAGAACGCGGACGTTGTTCAATTTGCGCGGAGCGACGCCGTTGACAAACGAAGAGCCCCAGTCTCCGAAGTCGTCGCCCAGATCGGTGCCGAAGATTGTGAAGAAGCCACCCGGGGTGATTGCGTTGCTGGAAGAAAAAGATGCGCTGTTTACAATGCCCGAGCTTTGGAAGCCAGGTGTGGGCAGGCCGACGGTGGAGGTGAAGGGCGAAGCGTAGATTTCCTTCACTTCTGCTGCGGTGAGGGGGCCGTTGTAGGCGCGGAATAGGGCGATGCGGGCGGGCGCCCATTCGTAAGGGTCGTCATCGAGGAACAACTGGACGAGCTGATCGGGATTGGTTGCCAGCTCCATGATTCCGAGTTGAGTGCCACCGGCCCGCGATGCGACGAGAGCGCCATTCACATAGAGGAGCACTTCGCCGGGCTTCTTCACCATGATCACGTGGTAATAGGTGCCCGCTGCGAGTTTGTTGTTGGCGGTGCTGCTGACGCCTGAGAAGTAAGCAATGTAGCCGGATGGATCGAGATAGAGGCCTTCAGAGCGGGTGAGATTGACGCAACCGTAGATGCGGCGCCAGCCGGTGCTGGCGGCATTGAAAGCGAAGACAAATTCCATGGAATAGCTGTCGCGCGGTACTTTGTTTTTGGCCTGGTAGGTGAGTCCACCTTGAGCGGTCCTGGGGTTGGCGGAACCTGTTACGTCATAGACAATTCGCTGCTGGCCGAAGACCGTGTCGGTGACGAAACGATTATTTCCGCTTGGATTTGTTGCCGCTAGCGGCTCGCTGCCGAGGCGTTGCGGATTGAGATTGTTCTGGAATAGATAGTTGGAAACTTGTACCGCATTCTGAGCCTGGCTGAGAGCGGATGACAAAATGAAAATAGAAAATAGTGCTCGCATATCGTGAGTCTATCAGTATGAAATCGGAAAGCTGCGAGGTATTCGTTCCTGTTTGCGCTGTGTTGTAATCGCAAGATGATGGTTGCGCTTCGATCCTTCTTTTTCTTTGCAGTCGTTGCGGCGTTGTATGGGCAAAACGCAAGTGATGAAGTTCGGCAGACTTATGCCAAGCTTTGTTCGGGCTGCCATGGAGCGGATGCGCGTGGATCGCAACAGGGGCCGGGGTTGGCGGGGAATCTTCGGTTGAGGCGGCGGTCGGCGTCGAGTTTGCGAAACGTAATTGTTCGCGGTATTCCTGCGGCTGGGATGCCTGGTTTTGAATTACCTGCGGCCAGTCTTGATGGGCTGGTTTCACTCGTTGTTTCGTTGAACGCAACAGCATCAGAAGCGCAAGTTCCTGGTGACCGTGCGGCTGGCAGTGAGTACTTTTTCGGGAAGGGACAATGTGCCAGTTGCCATATGGTGTCTGGACGTGGTGCGCCGATTGGTCCGGACCTGTCGAGTGTAGCTACTGAGCTGACGGTTGACCAGCTTCGCGATGCACTGCTGACGCCGAGTTCCAGGATTGTGCCGGGTTATGAACTGGTGTCGCTGGAGATGCGTGGTGGCGGGAGCTTGCGGGGATTTGCGCGCAGCCGTACTGCATTTGAGATTGCTGTGCAGGACTTGAAGGGTGGCTTGCACCCCGTGACGCTCGATCAGGTGACGCGTGTTGACGAGGAGAAGTCTTCGCTGATGCCAGTGCTGAAATCGTCCGCTGATGAGATGCAGAATCTGTTGGCGTTTCTCAGTGGTCTTAGTGGTGTGAAGCCCGGAGCTATTGCGGAGAGTGCTCACGTCGAGAGGCCCGGCGACATTGACTTTGCGCGCATTGTGAACCCGAAGCAGGGGGACTGGTTGAGTTACAACGGAAACCTTAGCGGCAATCGTTACAGCCCGCTCGATCAGATCAACGTGTCGAATGTGAAGAAGCTCGCGTTGCAGTGGTCGTTCTCGATTCCGTTATGGACGCAGTTTCTGCCGGACACGCCTTACTTTCGCGAGAACATGCGTTACTTTGGACTCGAAACTGTTCCGCTTGTGGCGGATGGCATTCTGTACGCCACTGGTCCGAACCAGGTGTTTGCGCTCAATGCGGCGACGGGGCAGCAGGTCTGGCAATACGCGCGGCCTCGTACTCCGGGACTGGTGTCTGATCCTTCACTCGGGACCAATCGCGGCGTGGCGATTCTTGGTGACAAGCTGTTCTTTGTTACGGATAACGCGCACCTGATCGCGATCAACCGCATTAGTGGGCGGCTGGTGTGGGAGACGGTGATGTGGGATGAGCCGCAGAAATACGGTGGCACGATTGCGCCGCTGATTGTGAAAGATACGGTGGTTGCGGGAGTGGCTGGAGGCGATTGGGGGATTCGCGGATTTGTGGCAGCGTATAAGGCTACGACCGGAGAGCGGGCGTGGCGTCAATGGACGGTGCCTGCGGCAGGTGAACCGGGGATCGAAACCTGGAAGGGGAATGGCTACAAGCTGGGTGGCGGTTCGACTTGGTTGACCGGCTCTTACGATGCTTCAACGGATACGCTGTTCTGGGCGACTGGAAATCCCTGGCCGAATTCGGATGATCGCGATCGTGGTGGAGACAATCTGTTCACGGATAGCGTGCTGGCGCTGGATCCTGCGAGCGGCAACATGAAATGGTATTACCAATTCACACCGCACGATACGCATGACTGGGATGCGACCGAACCGAATGTGCTGATTGATGCGCAGTATCAGGGTGAAATGCGGAAGCTGATGCTGCATGCGGATCGCAACGGATTCTTTTATGTGTTTGACCGGAGCAACGGGAAGCTGTTGCTGGCGAAGTCGTTTATGAATCGGTTGACCTGGGCTAGCGGGATTGGCAGTGATGGGAGGCCGGTGCAGGTGAAGCCGGGAGAATTGAGTTGCCCCGATCATGCGACCAACTGGAATGGCACTTCTTATAGCCCCGTGACGCGGCTCTATTCTGTGATTGCGAGTGAGAAGTGTGTGGTGAATCTACTGCCGGGAAGTTGGAAGACCGCCCGACCGCCGGAGGATCCAGGCCAGAAGCATTTGCGGGCGATAGATATTGAGACGGGGAAGATTGCGTGGGATGTGCCGCTCGTTGGACCGGTGGATGGGAAGCGGGTGGCTGGAATTTTGGGTACGGCGGGAGGGCTATTGTTTTATGGGGACCCGAGCGGGTATTTTGTTGCGGCCGATGAGCGCGACGGGAAGACGCTTTGGAAGATGCCTCTACATGCGACGATCAAAACTTCGCCGATGACTTACACCGTGGGCGGGAAGCAGTACATTACTCTGGCGGCAGGCTCAAACCTGATGACATTTGCATTGCAGGACTAGTTGCCAAATGAGGGGCAACTGACTCAGTTGCCCCTCATTCATTCGTTGCTTATTTGGGTTCAGGCAAGTAGCTTTGGTCTTTCATCAGGCGGTACACTTCGTATTCGGTGAGAGCGATCATCGGCCGCTGCTTGGCCAGGAATTTCTGATATGCGGCTTCACCCATTGCACTTACTAAAGCGGGAGGGGAGTCCAGTTCTGCCCAATTCGCTTGTCCCATGACTGTTTCGAACTCATAGCGTGAACCACCAAAACGAATACGACCAACGCTGAAGAGTTTCAGCCCGGCCTTCTTCGCGGCGGGAAGTAATTCGCTCTTGATCAGGGCCATATAAGCGTCGGTATGTTCTGGTCTGACCCAAGTGCGAACCACGCGAGCCATGGGCGGAGATGGAACGTTTGCCATAGGAATGCTCAGGTTGGCATCGAGGGCGACAATTACACGGCGCGTCGACTGGATGCAATTTCCCATGCGGGCAGTCAGTGCACTCAATTGTCCAGCCATATCCTTCAATTTTGCTTCGTTGCCTCTGTCCAACTCAGCCCAATTTGCGTGATTGCTTACCAAGGCTATTTCTGAGGCGCCGCTCTGTGAATTCCAAACGCTGAAGAAGCGTTCGGACCCGCCCTTTTTCAGTGCGGCAGTAATGTCCTTGAACACAGAGAGGAATTCGGCTCGGTGGTCCGGCTTGATTGTGAAGAAAGTGATGGTGCGGATCTTTGGCTCCGGGGTCTGCGAAAGCGCAGAAGAGGCGGCCAATGCTAGAAGACAAGTGATTTTCAACAAACTGCTTTTCGAGAGAGCGAACACGCGGTCATTCTCCTAGAGGATTGTTTGTTGTTTGGTGGCAGTCCGCTCAGAAAACTCGGGCCGCGAGGTATTGGCTGAGTTAGCATATGTGAACTTGTTGGCGATGTAAAAGGGGGCGTTGACAGGGGGGAGGGCTTGCTGTTTGTTGTGAAACCTCGACTTGAAATAGAAAACTGACGTTGAACTTGTCCGCAGGGTCGCTACGTGTGGGGGTTAGCCTGATCGTCCCAATTTCCATGTTCTGCGATGATCTCCAGCACCCGGTCAAGATACTTGCCAACCTGCTTCGAATCGACAACGCTGCGCATCTGCTCTGGTATCCTCCGAAACCAATCGTCCCTTGTCTTTGGTCGCTTTTCAATGAACTCTTCCAACAGGTCCTTGCGCAACAGAGCTTTTTCAGCAGCAGAGTCCGGAAACGCTGAGGTGATTTCCTCGTCACGCAAAGTGACCAAGCGCTGGCGGAAAGCATCGATCCTGCTCGCCTTTTGTTTTTCCAGCTTGTAAGCAGGATCATGTTCCAGCAGGCCTTCGATGTGGCGGAGCATCCGATTAATCTCGCTTTCCCTGCCCTTGAACCAGTCCGTGGACCAGACCCGGTGAATCTTCCAGCGCAGGTTTTCGAGGATTTCCTGGCGTAGTCGGTCACGATCACGCGCCGACCGGCCTGAGTGATAGCTTGCGCCGTCGCATTGGATGCCGAGCAGATATGCGCCCGCTCTGGCGGATGTTTGACGCCAATGTCGATAAAGAAGCCCGCCACGCCCACCTGCGGAACAATCTCATAACCGCTCTCCTTGAGAGCGGTTCCCACGGAGCGCTCGAAGTCGTTGGTCGGCTGGTCCCCGCCATCATCCGCCTGTTGCAGGATGCCGGTACGGGCGAAGATCAGATATTGCTTCAGGGCACGCACGCCCCACGGACTGTTCTCCGTGGTGCTGATGCGTTCAGGATCGAGCGAGCTGAAGACAACGGTTCGCTTCTTCGAGCGCGTGAAGAGCACGTTGAGGCGGCGATGGCCGCTCGGCCCGTTAATCGGACCGAAGCGCTGGTACTGGTTTCCCCGAGCATCGGCACCGTATGTGGTCGATATGAATATGACATCGCGTTCATCGCCCTGAACGTTCTCAAGATTCTTGACGAACAGCGATTCCTGCCCGCCCGTCATGCTCTTCTGGTACGCGATGGCGGCCGGATCGTCCCTGAGCCGCCGGTCGAGCAATTCTTCCACCAGCTCGCGCTGTTCAAAGTTAAGAGTCACGACGCCAAGCGATTCATCAGGATGCTTGCGCATGCGTTCTAGGACAGCCTCGACCACGACTGCTGCCTCACGGGGATTCCGGCTGTTTTCGAAGACTCCATCGGGAATGAAATGATGCTTCACGCCGAGTGAAGGGTCATCGTGATAGGCAGACGGGAAGATGATCAGATCACGCTGATAGAACTCGTTGTTTGAAAACGCAATCAGGCTGTGATGGCGGGATCGGTAGTGCCAGCGCAGCCGACGCACCGGCTGAAACAGGGTGCTCGCGACATCCAGGATACTCTCCCCATCCTCAACCGCCGTGCGGGATTCGTCCGTCGCGCCATCCTCGGCATCGATGGATACGCGCTGGAAGAAGCTGGTAGGTGGAAGCTGCTTCGGATCGCCCACAATGACGATCTGTGCGCCGCGCGCGATCGCTCCGAAAGCGTCTTCCGGCTTGAGCTGTGAGGCTTCGTCCATCACTATAAGATCGAATTTGAGCTGGCCGGGGGTAAGATACTGGGCAACGGACAGTGGCCCCATCATGAAGCAGGGCTTGAGGGCCACCAGCGCATTTGCGGAGCGCAGCATCAACTGGCGGATGGGGATGTGGTGTTTTTTATTGATTTCGTTGGTGATAAGCGCCATATCGGTCCAGCTGCGCACCGGGCCGCTCTGGTTTCCATACGGAACCGGGCGTAGGTCGATAATCGCCGCCACGCGTACGCTGTAAAGCCGGATGGACTCCCGATCCGCTGCCGCGAACTGGCTTTGTAGCTGTTCCTGTGTGAGGCTCGTTACGTGCGAAAGCTCTCTGTGAATCGTGAATAAGCAGCGGGCCAACGTGTTGTAGAAAGCGAAGTGGAATGCAGGAATCAACTCGTGCGGTTCCAGGATACGCGACTCCGCCAAAGTCGTGAGTCTTTCCAGACCGTCCTCGCGGCTCTGGATTCGGACGAACAGAAAATGATTCCACGGCCCCAGAGCTTCGCGGTTCTGCAGCGCTTTTTCGGCAAGGGCCTGCAGACTGCCCCACAGATTATCAGCATCTGCATTCCAGAGCTCAGATCCCGACAATGCCGCCAATTGTTCGCAAACGGTATGGAACTTCGTCGCGCAATCAACCGCACCGTCGAGCCATGTGCGAAGATTGGCAAGGTTCATTCCGTACTCTGGGCATAGCAGCCACGCCGCCGTCTTTCGCGGCAGGCCGTCTGAAGCGACCGCTTCAGCAAAGCTGACCGTATGCCGGATAGGCTCTATGTCGGTATTGACGCCGCGATAGGCGGCTCCGATCATGGCAGGCACTTCAGTAGTACCCTCAACGGCGGATGACGCACTGCGGCACTGTTCTGCAGCGACCAGAATGTAATTTACGTCCCGCAACAACACATCGTCGTTAATCGCGGCACGCTCGAGGCTCTGAAGGGCTTTGTCTAGTTCGAGCACGAACTTCTGCAGGCAGGCAAGAATCCCGTCAAATGATCCCGAGTCCATGATGGCGCGCTGACTAGGGACAGCAGCATTTTCCAATTGAAGGATGAGCATGAAATCGGTTTTGCGCCGCGAGGGAGCGAACGTCATGAAAAAGGGGAATACGGAGCCGCGCAGCGGCGACTTCCTTTCATGGTTTTGATTTGTTAGGGGACAAGCCGCCGGG
>JANXLY010000405.1 GCA_025354885.1 Acidobacteriota bacterium
GTCCCCGAACCCCTGGGATTTATCGCTTTCGGGCCGGAATGGTTGGCCCTACACTGGAAAGACTCGAACGGAAGACAGGGCTCCGCAGCGATGCGACCCGAGCGCCGCTTCGAGGGCTGGAATGACAAGGGTCGGCTTCCAGGCCGAGGCCGCCCCAACTCTTAATTCAGACCCGTCGCAGATTAGCTTATTGAAAGCCAAAAATGGTCTTGACAATGGGGTCCACTTTACCGGCTATTCCAGATCCACACCGGATTCCTTCAACTCGCGCCAACCTCCGTCCAGGCTGATCGGCTCTTTGTAACCCATCTTGAGGAGGTTGTCGGCGACCAGTGCCGAACGAAAGCCACCACCGCAATAGAGCACGATTTTCGCGCTCTTGTCCGGGATTCGGGTCTCAATGTCTCGTTCAATAATGCCCTTGCCCAGATGCAGCGCACCCTTCACGTGACCAGCCGCAAATTCGCTCTCCTCACGGACATCTACAAGTACATGCGGCTGTCCTGCTGACAGCAGCTCTTTGTATTGAGTAACGTCTATCTCCGCGACCCGCGTTTTTGCATCATCGATGATCGCTAGAAATCCAGGGTTGTGTTTCATTGCAGTCCTATCTTCCATCAGCCAATTCGTTCAATTCGCGCGCCGGCCTGAGCCAGCTTCTCTTCAATTTTCTCGTAACCACGGTCCATGTGATACACACGGTCGAGGATCGATTCCCCCCGCGCTACCAGCGCCCCAAGCACAAGAGAAGCACTTGCCCTGAGGTCAGAGCACATCACCTGTGCACCTGTAAGCTCGCTTGGCCCTGCGACAATTGCCTGCCGTCCTTCAATGCGGATATTGGCACCCATACGCGCCAGTTCCGGTACATGCATGAATCGATTCTCGAAGATGTTCTCGGTAATAAAGCTGATGCCCGCAGCGCCCGTCATCAACGCCATGAACTGTGCCTGCAAATCGGTGGCAAAGCCAGGATGCTCTTCTGTGGTCATATCGACACTTCGCAATCGAGTAACGGGACGCGTCTCGACGGCGGTGGCCGATTCTTCCACCCGGGCTCCCGCCTGCCGCATTTTGCTCAGTAATGAGGCAAAGTGCTCAGGCACACAACCAGTCACCACGATGTCTGAATTAGTCATCACACCGGCGATCAGCAGAGTGCCGGCCTCAATGCGGTCCGGGATGATTGTGTGCTCAGCTCCGTGCAGACGCTCGACGCCTTCAATCTGGATCCGTGAGCTTCCAGCGCCGCTGATGTGGGCCCCCATCTTGATCAGCAATTCGGCTAGGTCCACAACTTCCGGCTCTCTTGCCGCATTTTCGAGCACAGTAGTGCCTTTTGCCAGTGCCGCAGCCATCATCAGGTCTTCGGTTCCCGTGACAGTGATGCGTTCAAAATGTACGGTGTTGCCACGTAGCCCGTTTGGAGCCGACGCTTCAATGTACCCGTGCTCCTGGTGAACGGTTGCACCCAGATGTTCCAGCCCATTGATGTGCAGATTGATGGGCCTGGCACCGATCGAGCATCCGCCCGGTACTGACACCCTCGCCACCCCTGTGCGCGCTGCCAGTGGCCCCAACACGAGCGAAGACGCCCTCATTGTCTTCACAATGTCATAAGGCGCTTCAGGTTTGGTGATCCGTGCTGCTTCGATCCGCACCGCACCATCGAGCCGGCGCGTAACGCTGGCACCGTTGTACTCCAGCAGCTTCAGCATCGTCGCGATGTCTCGTACCTGCGGCACACGGTGCAGGATGACGGGTTCTTCCGTCAACAGGCAGGCGGCAATCGCCGGCAGGGATGAGTTCTTTGAGCCGCTGACGGGGATTTCTCCGCTCAGTGGCTGGCGGCCAGTAATTCGAAATTTGTCCATACGGGTTTTCTGATTGTTAGAGGAGCGCTTCGGCAACCCGGTTACCCGCCCTTGCAAGGCGAGCCTCGGCTTCCGCGCGACTCAGATTCAAGCGTCCCATGACAATCGCCGTCCGCACAACTCTTCCTGCATCTTCAAACAACTTTGCGGCGCTTTCCCGTTCCACCCCCACGGCCTCCATGACGATTCGCGTGGCACGATCTACCAGTTTCTCGTTCGTCGGCTGAACGTTTACCATCAAATTTCCAAACACGTAGCCCAACCGAATCATTGCTCCTGTCGACAGCATGTTCAAAACCAGCTTTGTCGCCGTTCCCGCTTTCATCCGCGTGGATCCGCTGACCACCTCTGCGCCAGGTAAGACCTCAATCGGAATCTCAACCGCAGCGCTCAACAAGGAATTCGGGGAACAGCTTATTCCCAGCGTCAGCGCGCCTAGGGAACGCGCCTTCTCCACAGCACCCAGCACATAAGGCGTACGGCCAGAAGCGGCAATACCGCACAAAACGTCTTTCTCTCCAAAACCCATCGCGAGCAATTCAGCTGCACCCAGTTCGCCCGAGTCCTCAGCCCCTTCTACTGCTTTACGCAATGCCCGATCACCGCCCGCAATGAAGCCCTGCACCAGTTCCGACGGCACATTGAAGGTGGGCGGGCATTCACTGGCATCGAGTACGCCAAGACGACCGCTTGTACCAGCTCCTGCGTAAAAAAGACGGCCTCCGTCGCGCATCCTGGCTACAATCGCATCCACTGCCTCTGCAATCCTGGGCAGGGCCGCCTCAACTGCGATTGCCACTTTTTTGTCTTCCTCATTGAGGATGCGCATCATCTCCAGCGTCGTTACGCTGTCAATTTTCGACGATGCAGGGTTGGCCTGTTCGGTCAACAGGGTTTCGAGCTTCATGCTACTCCAAGCGATTTCATCAATTTGGAACTTGCATCTCTTGCCAGGAAAGCCGCTTCGCCCATTGGCAAATCCTTCAGTCCTCGTCCAAACACTTCAGGGCTCACCGCGTCTTTGTATCCGATTTCTTTCAAGGCGCCAAAGAAACCCTTCCAGTTCAAAATTCCTTCGCCCGGCAACAAACGTTCGTTGTCCATAACTTTTTCTGGTGCAATATCCGCTGCATCGGCCAAGTGAACATGCACAATTGCTTCGCGGCCTGCCTTTACAATGTCCTCCGCTGTTGCTCCCGCATGATGCCAGTGCCAGCTATCAAGCATCAATCCGCAGTTTGCTCCGCACTCCCTGGCAAAGGCCACCATCTCGTTCATCTTCCAGATGAATTCATGCGGATAGCGCTTGCGGATGTGAAGCGGCCCCAGAAATTCAATCCCCAGGCGGACCTGGCTTCGTTCGAGAATGCCGCAAACCTTACGCAATCGCCCCAACATCAATTTGTGCTGTTCCGGCTTCGGCACTTCGGCTGAAGAAGGAATCCAGGTTCCCATGCGCGGACAACCGATCGCCGCTGCAAAAGCCGCCGCATGGGCCAGACCCGCAAGATCCTTCTCAAAGCTCGTGTCGTCCTTGCGAATCTCTGTCGGCAGGCTGATCGCTCCGGGCTTTAGCCCGTTCGCAGCTAGAGTCGCCATCACTTGTTCCGGGCTTTCCTTCATTACCTGCAAAATAGGGATTTCCACGCCTGAATATCCCGCTTGATGCGCAACCTCAGCGAGTTGTGGCCAGGCCGCGCGTCCGCTGATTGTAACCGGATTCAGGGTAAGGAGCATGATAGCGACGAGTTTATCGCGATTCCAGGACTGAAGAGCCCCAAACGCAAAAACCGCCCCTTCGTTGGAGTCGAAGGAGCGGTTGCCTATTTGCGCTTTATCTCAAAGCTTGGTTTCGTCTAGGAAGAGACCAGAAACACAGGTGCACTGTTACAGCAAAAAAAATTAGGCTTGGAAACTGGAGCCACAACCACAGGTCGACTTCACGTTCGGATTGTTAAACTTAAAGCCCGATCCTTCGAGGGACTCTACGTAATCTACCTCTACACCGTCAAGGTATAGCATGCTGGCCTGATCTACAAAAACCTTCAAGCCGCTGAAATCATAGGTCTTATCGAGCATTCCAGGCGTATTCTCGAAAGCCATGGAATACGAGAAGCCAGAGCAGCCTCCCCCCACAACGGAAATCCGGAGGCCGGAGGGCTTGGGCTCTTGCGAAGTCAAAATCTCGTGAACTTTTACGGTCGCGCGTTCTGTTAGCTGAATCATAGGTCTTCTCCTTACTACTATATTCAATTGGATCATTTTGGTCCAGTAAAAGTTGCAAACAGATTTACGCCGCGATTTTGCTATTGTCTGTGAGTAAGGCAAATCGTCGAAACGTGCGGGGGGGGAGCCACGTCCATCAGGACATGAACGGGCTTAGTGAAGTTCTTCCCATTCCGATCATTTCGGTGAAACAGCGCCCTTTTAAGGCCGTGGATCGTTCTCAAAGTGAAGAAGCGCTACTCGTCGCGCGTGTTCAAAAACGCGACGAACTCGCATTCCGGGAATTGGTCGAGCGCTTTCAGAACAAAGTCTTCTCGATCATCTACGGCATTCTGCGAAACCGCAATGACGCTGAAGATATTGCCCAACAGGTTTTTACCAAGGTCTATTCCTCGATCGGCAATTTCGACTCGCGCAGTTCACTCCTCACCTGGATCTACAAGATTACGGTGAACGAATGCTACGACTATCTGCGCAAAAAGAGAGTCCGTAAACTCGTTTATGAAAGCGACATCTCAGAAGACGATTCCAAGCTGATGGAGAATTCCGAAGTTACCAGTGACAAGCGTGTCCCCACCGACGTTCGACTTGCCCAGCGTGATCTGCTGCTCAAAATGCTTGAAAAAATCAGCGAAGAAGACCGGACCTTGATTCTGCTCAAGGAAGTGGAAGGCCATTCTGTTGAGGAATTGGCAAAGCGCACCGGTATGAACGAAAATACGGTTAAAGTAAAGTTATTCCGTGCACGGCAAAAATTGCTCAAGGCAGCACAAAGACTGCTCAAGCGCCCGGGCACAGCAACAGCGTAGGCTGTTGCTGTTGTACCTAGAAGTAGTTGTACCTAGAAGTAGTTTTCGTTTTTTCGTTTCCCGCCGGGTGAGGCCGGCGAAACCAGGGCCAGTTCGAAACACGCGGTCAGGCGAAAACGCCAGTTTGCGGAGAACTCCACGCTAGAGAGTTCCTGACAAGCTGGGCGTCCCGATCACGAATTGAATTTGAGGGAAGAGGCATAATATGCAGCCACTAGAAGATGGCTTGGAAGGCTTGATCGAATCGGGAAAGATGCCGGAGGACCACACTCCGGTCGGAGCTTACCTTCGTTCTAACCCAGCAGCCAAACAAGAAGTTGCTTCCATGATGGATTTATCACGTCAAATCCGCGAAAATTTTGCTCTCAGTTCCGAGGAGCGAGATGCTCTCGAAGTCGCTCCAGGCTTTTACGCTCGTGTGCTCGCGAGGATCGACGCACAGGCGGCTCCCCCCAGTATCTGGAATTTTTTCCTCGAACCTCTCGGTCGGCGTCTCGTCTACGCTTCGCTCACTCTGGCCTTGCTTCTGGCCGCCGCCAATGTGTTTGATTCCACTCCTGGGAACGACATCGAAATTGCCGCAACGCAGGCACCTGCTAGCGCGATCCCCATTCTGCACGGAACAGTGCTCGCAAGCGATTCAGATTCAATACCAGTCGTCGAATCCACCAGTCAGGACGAGGACCGCGGGGCGGCTCTCATGCAACTTACGACTTACGAACAGTAAACCGGGTGTCAATCAATGTCTGATCGCGCCACCTGGTCTCACCCCAAAGTCATCACAGCCTTGCTGGCAGTTTTTTTGGCTGGAGCCGCAGCCGGTGCACTTGGCATGAAACTCGTCGCCCGCACGAACTTCAACTCCAGTTCCCGGGCCATGCGGCAGATGGATCGCAAAGCCCTCCTCGAATATTTTAATAAGGAACTCAAACTCTCCGATAAGCAACAGGAACAAGTAGAAGCTCTGCTCGATGATCATTTCAAATATCTCCAGACCCTTGGGGCACAGATGGAAGACGTGAGAATTTACGGCAGAGAAGGGATTTCCAAGTTGCTCGACGCAGAGCAACGAAAGAAATTTGATAGGTTAATGCTCGATTGGCAACATGCGCAGAGGTAAGACCTCTTGATGTGAGATTTTTTTGCGGTGGTCTCCAGTCCCGGCCACTGCCTGACGATTAAACCTGTACGTGGATGATTTTAGGCCTGCCCCGTTTGCATGTCGGCTACTTGCAACCACGCAAAAAAATGCTAAAGGCGACATCATGGTTAAAGGCGACAATCGCTGTCAGGTAGAATGTCAATGTCACTCGCACTGCTACATTCGGCAACCGCTGGCGAACTGCTGGCTGCTGAAATTTGCATTAGTTCCAGGCTCCTTGAAGAAATTCTCGAAGCTCTTGCTTCCGCTCCCTTTCCTCTCAACCCAGAACTCGAAAACGCCATTGCTTCTGGTACCTCCAAGATCCATTTTCCTCTTTACGAATCGCAGCTCAGCGCTCTCAGGGACATACTCGTCAGTGCAGGTTTCTCTGCAAGTCTGCTCGAAGTACACAGCATGGCAGCACAAGTGAGCCACGACTTAGAACGAACCATCTAAACTGGTCTCTTGACCGAGAGCCCTCAAATCAAGATCCTCGCCGGTCCGCCCGCCAGCGGTAAGAGCACTCGTTTGCTCTCAACACTCAAAGATGCGCTAAAGCGTCGCAGCTGGTCCATTCGCCTCCTCGTTCCCTCGGCAACTATGGCCGAACACATCCGCAACCAACTCGCCCGTGAGGGCTTTCTGCTGCGGAAGACAACAGTCACAACTCTTTCTCATTTCATCGACGAGTTCTACCTTGTTGCGCCAGTTCCCGACGCCGCCCGCCTGGAATCCATGATTGTGACCCTTCTCGAAGCGCATTGCCCCGCTGACTACGAGGCTGTGTCCACGCAGCCAGGCTTCATTCGACACCTTGCTGGAGCGTTTGAGTCTCTATCTCTCGCCGGCGTGCGGCCGCAACAACTCGAAGGTGCATTACGCAATGTCTATGAACGTACCCTTGCCGCGCTTGCAGACGCCAAGCTCGCCTTGCGAGGGCATCGCCTTGCAAATTTCAGTGCTGCTCTGCCAAACACCGGGCTCAAAGGCGTTTCAGGCCTGCTTCTCGATGGATTCTTCAGCTTCTCCAATACGGAACTCGACCTCATCCATGCACTAGGCAGGCTTGTCCCTGTTCAACTCGCACTTCCAGATGGCCCGCATCTCGCCGGATGGCAAGCACAGATCGAGCGCTTGCCAGAACAGTTCCGCCAACCCAGGCTTCATACTCTCGTTGCTGCTGATCGCGCTCAGGAAACTCTGCTCATCGCCCAACGGATCCTGACTCTCGCAGAGCAAGGCGTGGAGCTTCGCCGCATCGGTGTATTGTTGCGCAATCCAGCCGCCTACGCCCCGCTTCTCGAAACTACCTTTGCCCGACTCAGCATTCCTTCGCGTTCCTACCTCGGACTTCCCTTGACTGCACACCCGGTCACGTCCTTCCATCGCGACTTTCTCGCCGCCGTCGACTCCGATTGGGATAACGGCCTCCTCCTCATCGCAATGCGCTGGCGCTTCACCGGCCTTGGTGGTACTGCCGCAGGCGATGAACTTGAGCTCAAGGTTAGAGCTGACCTGCCGACCACTGGCCTCGGCTGGTTCCCCCAATTACGGCCCTTTGAGCATTGGCCCAAGCTACGTCTTCCGCCGATGGAGGCTGCGGCACAACTTCAGGGCATCGCCTCACTGCTCGAAGTTCCGTTGCAATTGAACGAGGATCTGGAGACCGCCTGGGAATGGCATCAGCGGGCCTCGGCAATCGCCTTTCTCCATAAGACTCTTGCTCAGACAGCCCAGACGATGGACTCCGATACTCCCATATCCTTTTCCGAACTGTGGCGTGCCTCAGAGGCAAATCTCGCCGGACAAACACTCCACGAGCGTGACACGCGGCGTAACGTTGTCCACCTTATGGACTTGTTTGAAGGTCGGCAATGGGACCTCGATTACGTATTTGCTCCCGGCATGGCCGAAGGAGAATTTCCGCAACGCTTTTCCCCCGATCCGCTTCTCACCGAATCGCTCAAAAAGTCCTTCGGCATGAAAACGCTCGAGGACCGCCAGGCCGAAGAACACTTTCTCTACGAGATGCTTTTGACTCGCGCCAGCAAAGAAATTACACTCACCTGTCCTCGAGTCAACGACAAGGGCGATCCTGTTTTGCCGTCGATGCTTCTGGCATCCAACCAAATACGTTCTGCCCCTTCCTGTGCCGTCGCCATACCCGCTTCCGCCTTCACAGAATCCACCGGTCAACTTCAACGCAATTACCGCCCGGCTCGCCCCTGGAGTGCAAGCGAATTTGAATCCTATCTCGCCTGTCCCTGGAAGCACTTTGCTGCCCGCGGCCTGAATCTTCAGGGACTTCCCGTCTCGCCTGCCGAACGTCTCAATCCGATTCTACTCGGCACCGTCGCCCACACTGCCATCAAGATCTGGACTCAGGACACTTCCCGCAACATCGAACATATTGGCGAGCGCGAACTGGAACGCGCCTGCCGTCAGGAACGTGCAAGCCCGGGATATCACTACGAGCGGGAACGCATCAACCTGCTGCGCAATCTGAGACTCTATGCCCGCAACGCGCCGCCCGTCCCGGCCGGGTGGCAGGCTTTTCTCGAGCAGCACTTCAGCGTCGAACTCAAAGATGGTCCTACCGTTCGAGGGCAAATCGATCGCTATGATCGCAGCCCCGCGGGCGAAGTCCACGCTTATGACTACAAGTATTCAAAGGCAATTGGGCTCGACGAAAAGTACCCCATCCAGGGTGCACTTTATGCAATAGCACTTGGCCAGAATCCTCTGGTCGAAAGAGTCTCCCGCTTCAGTTTCATCGCCCTGCGCGAAGGAGCTCAACCTTCTGTAGTAGAAGGGGAAGCTCTCAAGAACAGCATCAGGATGGCCGAAGCCGAGATCCAGCGAATCGTCGGTGATGTCCGCGCCGGTCTTGCGCCTGTCCTTCCGAAAAATCCAGACAATTGCGACTATTGCGACTTCCACGATGCCTGTCGTATTCGTACCCGAATTGCCGATGAAGAAGCCCCGGTCTTCACTGCCGAGGCGGCAAACGCCGAGGGCTCCGAGGCATGAAACTTACCCCGCAGCAGCACGCTGCAATTCATCGCATCGGACAGGACGTCTGTGTCATTGCCGGGCCTGGCAGCGGCAAAACCCGTGTGCTCGCCGAACGCTTCTCCTGGCTTGTCACCGAGAAAGACATCTCCCCGCGCAATATCCTTGCGCTCACATTTACCGATAAGGCTTCGAGCGAAATCAAGGATCGAGTCGCCAAGACTCTCAGCGTCCGCGCTCCGCATCTTGCTGCCGAAGTCGAACTCGCCCCCATCTCCACTTTCCACAGTCTTTGCGCGCGCATTCTTAAAGAATTTTCGATCGCTGCAGGGATCGATCCTGCAACCGAACTGTGGGATGAACGCATCGCTTCTGCCGAACTTCACGCCAGCGCCGAAAGCGTTCTAAACGACGCCGCTCGCAACGAAAAAGCTGCTTTGCGAAGTCTGTTCACAACCTGGAACACCACCAACCTTGTTCCGGATCTCTGTGGACTCTACCAGAAAATCCTCTCGCTCTCCGATGAGTTTCCCGGCCCGGGCCAACCCCTCAATCTTCCTGGTTTGTTAGCCGATTTCATCGCCCTCGGTGAAGATGTCTATGGTGCAAAAGCTACAACGCCCATCTCACAGAGCTTCCATGAAAAGTTTCGCGAACGATTCACAGAATTTCGCCAGCTTGGCTTCGACCCGAGATGGGATCACATCGCCGCAATCGACAGCTTTCCTAAACGTGGCAACCTTCCCAAGGGCATCAAGGAGCCGGCCAAGCTCTTCTATGATTATTTCCCGCAAATTTCATCCCTGCTCGTTTCGGCTTTGGTCAGCCCTGAGCGCAATTACCTGATCGAGATCCTGCGTCGTATTGAAGCGGATTTCGAGCAGCGCAAGATCGCTGCAGCCCGCATGGACTTCCACGACCTCGAACACCGCAGCATCCGTCTTTTGCGCAGCAATCCGCGTGTTCGAGAAGAACTCCAGCGCCGCTTCGAACACATTCTGATGGATGAGATGCAGGACACCAACCCGATCCAGTGGAAGCTGCTGGAACTCATCCGCACCCCCGCCAACTTCTTCGCAGTTGGCGACGTCAACCAGAGCATTTACGGTTTTCGCTTTGCCGCTCCCGTCGAGTTCATCGCCTATCGCGACAGCATTGCTGAATCGGGCGGCGAGATCGATTTCCTCGGAGATAACTTTCGCAGTCGTGCCGAGATCCTCTCTTTTACAGCAACCGTCTCAAACGGCCTGCATGGAATCGAACCCACTCAACTCCGGGCCGGCCGCAATTTCACAACCCAAAACGCAGCAGTTTCGCTCCATTCCTTTGAGCGGCACGAAGATGAGTTTCGCTGGATCGCTGAGGAAGTCTCGGCGCTAAAGGATAATTTTATTGTCGAGCCCAAAGATGGCGCGCCGCTCAGACGCCTTGCACTCAGCGATATCGCCATTCTCTGCCGCACTTCCTCAAAGGCCGAAGCAATCGCCGCTACTCTTGCTGACCACAACTTCGCTTACACCCTCGGTGGTGGCCGCAAATTCTACGACACACAAGAAGTCGCTGATCTTATCTGCTACCTCGAAGTCCTCGCAAATCCCACCAACACGATTGCTCTTGCCGCTGTTCTGCGCAGCCCTCTCGTTGGCCTCAGTGACGATCAACTCCTCGAAAACTACATCGATCCCAATTTCAACAGGCGTCTCGAATCCCAGCGCAAACGACTCGATGCCGTTCCCCCAGACCGCCTGCTTGTCGAAGTGCTGGACGCTTCCGGTTACGCCAACACACTCAACCCCGGAGCCAGCGCCAACGTCGAAAAATTTCTCCGTATTGTTCGCGAGCAGTGGCAAATTGGCCCCAGCAACATCCGTGCCTTTGTGGACGAGATGCAGTCTATGCGCCAGGCTGCGCAAGAGAAATCGGCACCGGTCGCAGACTCAGGCCAAGCGATACAAATCCTCACAGTGCATGCATCCAAAGGCCTCGAGTTCCCCGTTGTCTTCGTCGCCGGTGCTTACTTCAGCACGCCAGCAAACAGGGCCACGCTCAGCTTCGCGCCGCCCAATCGGGTGGGCGTTCGATGGACCAATCCCATCAATGGCAAACCACTACCAGATCGTCCGGCAAGCTTGATCGCCGCCGAACAGAAGGAAGAAGAGGAAAAGGAACTCCAGCGCCAGCTTTACGTCGCACTGACCAGGGCAGAGCAAAAGCTGTACGTCTCCTGGGCCGGCAAGCAGAAGCGCGGCTGGCTCAAATATCTCGATGCCCATAAAGATCTAAGCTACCCGGAGGGCGATGAATTGCAATTACTCCAAGCAGGAGAGGCGCAGCCGCTTCCCTCTTCGCCTCTCCTGCTTCGGCCCCTTCCCCGCCAGCCTCTGATTCTGTCTTCTTCTACTCCAACCGACATCGCGAAGTTTGCAAACTGCCCTCGCAGGTTTTTTCTGGATCGCCTGGCAAATCTGCAGACCCTTCCTTCTGCGACGACACCTCTTGACTTCACCGATCCCGACGAAGAAGACCCAGCACCGGGTGCAACTGACCTGGGTACTGCCGTTCACCAGATCCTCGGGAGACAAACGGTTGATGAAGATTTCCCGGAAGCGAGATCTCTTGCGCAAGTGTTTCTCGATAGCCCCCTGGCCAAGCGCGCGAATGATGCAAGATGGATCGAGCGCGAATTCGATTTCGTTTATTCGCTCGAAGACCTGGTCCTGCAAGGGCAAATCGACCTCTCTTTTGAAGAGGCAAACGGAGAGATCACGATCATCGATTACAAGACCGATCACGTCGCTTCCCATCGCTACGATATGCAATTGGCGTTTTACCGCGAAGCCATTGCCAAGCTCTACCCCGGCCAATCCATCCGCAGCTATCTGTACTTCCTGCGTACCAATCAGGTAATCGAGGCCACGCTGCCTATCGACCTAAAACTGATCCGCCGCTTCCGCAGCGGCGAAGACTTCTCAACCAGAGAAGGCCCCCAGTGCGAGCGCTGCCCCCACCTGGCTAAAGCCTGCCCAGTTATTTCTATTTCTTCCTGAGCAATGGACAAAATAGCAATGTTGTGACCAGCTAGCACTGTCGTCCCAAGGACGACAGTGCTAGCTGAGTATAAATATTACAATCTGAAAAATCGCAAAAATCGTTATCTGTGGAGCATCAGAGTGCAAACAACTTATCAATAGCCCTCCGTGCCAACGCAACTGAGACCGTTCCGGTTATTTGGACTACTTCTTCACTGCCACTCGCTTGATCACACGCCGCCCAATTTGTTTTTTCGCACTTAGCTTCACGTCCGTCGCGTCCACCGGCTTCCGCTTGATGAGCGGCAGCGGAGGAGGATTGAATTGCATGCGCTGAGCCAGGTTCTGTACAAGTTCCCGCACATAAGGCCAAGCCTGAAACACCGGTGTGCTCGCCTCAAAATAACGCAACTCTTGCTCATCCGGAGTCTTGCCGGTGAAACGATACTCCAATCGAAACACGATCAAGATATCAAAGATTTTCTTACCCGAATCGCTCAGGCTAAACACCTGAGTCTTCACATCCGACCAGAGGGAATCGTCTTTGATTCTAGTCTCGGACACCGATGGCTCGTAGCGTAATTCATACGGCCCAAAATCCTGGTCTTCCTTATTGATCCGCTCGCATTCGCAGCTCATCAGCAGTACTTCGCTCAACTCGCATCGCAATACTAATGGCTCGTTCAATTTGACAACTTTAGTCATTGCTCTCCCTCATCAACACGTTTCTGCGAAGTCGGGGTTGTAATAAAAAGGCGGCAACGGCTTGTACGAACTTCTTGTATCTTCGCCGTGTGAAAACTGCAAATACGGCTGGCTCCAAACGAGACGACGATCTGTTTCGTTCATCTCCTTCGCATGCCTTCTCGCGTATTCCGGATCTAGAAACAGCCTCAGCAGTTTGTCCATTGCCGCGTCTTGAATCTTTCCCAGTTCCCAGCGTTTGATGCTGGCGGATCCGGCTCCAGTCTTCATCGCCAATTCAGACTGGCTCCATCCCATTTCCCTACGCATGCGCTTGATTTCTTCGCTAGTCAACAAACCGTGCTTCTCGCGAAACTGATCGGCCAGCAGCCGCATGAAGGTCTGGACCTGACCTGCTCCAATTGTTTTATAGCCACATTTCGGGCATACCAATGCCGGGCAATTAACGGAAAAGGTTTCCCCCTGGATCTCCCCCTCCAACTCGGCACTTTTCGTTTCCAGCTCAGCCTTTCGGCACTTGATGCATAGCATGTTAACTTCTCCTCTTCGGGGCAGACGGCCTGTCCACGTGCAAACTCACGATGGAAAGCCCAGGCCCGTTCTCGTTAGTCAGATCGACAAATTTCAAATACACTCGCCGCCCAAAGTGATCGGAATCCCAGCAAAATGCAAAGAGCTCTTTTTGTTCGATCCCCTCTTCGTAGGCTCTGAGGGGAGGATGCGAACCTGCATACTGCTTGCTGCGAATTTCCGCTAAAGCGGCAGCCAATCCAAGCTGAATATCTTCATCTCTAAACAGATTCAGTTCTACGAGATCCGTGTAAACCTTATCCGGCCGCAGGAACGAATACTGCCTGTCAGCCACCGCCAATCTGGCGGCCGCCAACTTCCCGCTAATTTCCTTATCGGTCGGTCTCCACAGCCTCACTAGTGTAGACGGTATCAAATGATACTAGTTTCGTCAATCAAAATTTAATTCTCCTACTTCCGCCGAAACTCCTCCAGCACCCACTTCGGCTCATCCGGCTCAAATTTCAGCGCCATCCCCAGCCCCACTCCCCAGCGGTGCAACCACGAAATTCCATTCGTCCCCACATAGCCATCCTTCATCCGGTACGCCTCATCCTTCAACGCCTCTTCCAGCGTCACAAACTGATACCCGCGTCGCCTCAACATCGCCAGCACCTCCCCCATCGCATCGGCATTCAACTGGTTCGCATGCAACAGCAGCACCTGCGGAAACTCCCGTCCCACCACCTCCACGCTCTTCTTCTCAAAGAACGCAAAGACCTCATCCAGATACCGCACATACTCTTCCCTCACCCGCTTCGGATCCTTCGAAGTTGTATACACACGAGCGAACATCCAATCGGAATTATCAACCGTCACCGGCGCAACCATATAACCCTGCTCCGCGAGAAACCGCGCCAACCCCTGCTTGGTCTCCTCATCCTTCCCCACATGCAAAAACGGATGCCGGAAGTATCGCGACTGACTTCCCCCGCGAGCCCGCCGAATCGCTGGTTCCGCAAGTAAAATATCGGCCTCGTACTCTGCTAAGGAAACCTTGTTTAGATCGGGATGCGAAAAGGTGTGATTGCCCAATTCCGCACCTTGCCGGCGCCACATCCCCAGCAATTCCGCCAACCCGCTTTCCCCAAATTCCCGCTCCTGTCTCGGATTCACAAACGCAGCTACTGGCACTCCCTCAATGGCCCTCATCAACTTCATCGTCATGACTCTCACATCACTGAATTTCCGCACCCCGCCCTCATCCCCGCCGCGCGGCAAATCATCAAAGCTAATCGCTACTTGGCGTGTCTGGCCCCAAACCATTCCCACGAAAAGCATCGCAATCGCCAGCCTCAACGTAATCCTCCACCCACGAACATCACTACTTCCACTTGAGCCCCCTCCTCCACCAAAATCTCATCCCACTCTGCCTTCCTCACTATCGATCGATTCAACTCCACCGCTACCCGCCCTTCATCCACGGCCAAAAATTGCAACAGCCCCCGCACCATCAAACCTGCCGGAACAGCCTGCTTCACCCCATTGATTTCAACTGTGATCAACTTCTTTGTAACCTTCTTTCCTCGCAGGCAGTTTGACCACCCTCCGAAACGACAAGTATAATTAAGAGACGGCAAGCTTCCGCGTCTGAATTTGTTCCAAGCCTCTGCCACTCTCTCATCCATGCCCACAAATTACAGCGAGATGTACTTCCCGGTACTCGTCCAGATCCTGTTCGCGGCTCTTGTCGCTGGCGGGCTCGTTTTTGCCGGTCTCTTCTTCGGCAAACGCAGTAGAAATGCCGCCAAGGATTCCCCCTACGAATCCGGAGTCAAGCCCGTGGGCAATGCTCGCGAACGCTTCTCGGTCAAGTTCTACCTTGTCGCAATGCTGTTCATCCTCTTCGATATTGAGGCAGTTTTCCTCTACCCTTGGGCCGTCGTCTACCGGGAACTCGGCATGTTCGGCTTTGTCGAAATGTTACTCTTCATGGTTCTAGTCCTCAGCGGCTTTTATTTCATCTGGAAAAAAGGCGCTCTCGATTGGACCGCCTCGCCACACCGAAAGTCGAAGGACAGCTAATCCGGAATGATTTCTGAGCTATTGCAGGATGATCCCCTCGTCGCTGCGCTCGTTGAGCGCTTCGGCACTGCCATTGCATCTGGCACTCTCGAACACGAACAGACGATTCTCTACATCACTCCAACGAGCATCGTCGCAGTTTGTACCTTCTTGCGCGACGAACACGAATTCAACCGTGCTTCGAGCGTCACCGCTCTCGATTGGTACCCTCAAGAGCCCCGCTTCGAAGTCGTCTATTTGCTCCATTCGATCAAGAGCAATATCCGTCTTCGCCTCAAGTGCCGTCTTTCTGGCGAAAACCCTACGATTGACTCGGTAACCAGCGTCTGGCCAGGTGCCAACTGGTATGAGCGCGAAGTCCTCGACCTGTTCGGCATTACCTTCACCAATCATCCTGACCCACGAAGAATCATGATGCCAGACGACTGGGAAGGCCACCCTCTGCGCAAAGACTTCCCCATCCACGGGCACAAATACGACTACGGCGAAACGAACCAATAAGCGAGTAGCACTATGAGCGAAACGTTAACCCCCACCGCCACCCTCGAACCGGACCCTTCCAGCGAAGTCGGCTCTACTCGCCGCATGACCCTCAACATGGGTCCCCAACATCCATCCACCCACGGTGTGCTCCGCATCGTGCTCGAACTCGACGGCGAAACTGTCGTCAGGGCCCAGCCCGAAATCGGCTTTCTCCACACCGGCATTGAGAAGCAGTGCGAAACCAAAACCTACCAGCAGGTCATTCCGCTTACGGATCGCGTTGATTACCTCGCCAATCTTTCCAACAATCTTTGCTACTGCCTCGCTGTAGAAAAGTTGCTCGGAATTGAAGTTCCACCCCGCGCCGTCTGGACTCGCGTTCTTCTCACCGAACTCACGCGCATCAATTCTCATCTCGTCTGGCTCGGTACACACGCCCTGGACTTGGGCGCAATGTCGATGTTCTTTTATTGCACTCGCGACCGTGAAGAACTGCTCAAGATCTTTGAAATGTTTAGTGGCCAGCGTCTGATGACCAGCTACTTCCGCATCGGTGGTCTCGCCCTCGATCACCCGCGCGGTGGTCTCGCCGCGACAAAGAAGTTTATCGAGATGTTCCCCTCGAAAATCGACGAGTACGAAACGCTGCTCGACAACAACCCGATCTGGAAGAACCGTACCATTGGCGTAGGCACGGTTCCAGTCGATACCATGCTCGCCATGGGCGTTACTGGCCCCATGATTCGTGCCGCAGGCATTCCCTGGGACGCCCGAAAAGATGAGCCCTATTCGGGCTACCAGAATTTTGAATTCGACGTACCCACGCGCA
This sequence comes from Acidobacteriota bacterium, assembly GCA_025354885.1. GTDB lineage: Bacteria > Acidobacteriota > Terriglobia > Bryobacterales > Bryobacteraceae > Bryobacter. Next base: position 16,707 of record JANXLY010000405.1, read on the forward strand.
CTGAGAACGATGTCTACGCTCGATACCGCGTGCGGATGGAAGAAATGCGCCAGTCCCTGCGCATCATGGGCCAGGCCCTCGAAGGCATGCCAGAAGGCCCGGTTCAGGCAGACGCGCCCAAGGTGGTCCTTCCCCAACGCGAAAAAATGAAGACTCAGATGGAAGCCCTGATCTACCATTTTAAGATCGTCACTGAAGGCGTCCGCGTCCCACCGGGCGAGGTATATCAGGTAATCGAATCCCCACGTGGCGAACTTGGTTATTACGTCGTTTCTGATGGCACTTCCAAGCCCTTCCGCGTTCATATGCGCACCCCAAGCTTCGGCAACATTCAGGCCCTCGGTGTGATGTGCGAAGGAGGCTTGATCGCCGACACCATCTCCTGCATGGGCTCGATGGATTTCGTACTCGGAGATACAGACCGTTAACATGACATTCACGCCCGCAACCGAAAAAATACTCCAGGATATCTGGTCCCGCTACCCGGAAGGCCGCAAACGTTCGGCTGTCATTCCGATGCTCATGTACGCCCAGGACGAACTCGGTCAAGTCTCGCAGGAGCTGGTTGCCGAAGTCGCCAAACGCTGTGAAGTTTCCCCATTGCAGGTTGAAGAAGTTGTTGGCTACTACTCGATGCTCAACAAGCAGCGCATGGGCAAGCACCATGTTCAGATCTGCACCAACATCGCCTGCCTTCTCACAGGTGGCGAAGAGCTTTGGCACCATGCCACAAAACGCCTCGGCATCGGCCATAAACAAGTTACTGCCGATGGCCTGATTTCTCTCGAAGAAGTGGAATGCGCCGGTGCCTGTTCGTGGGCCCCCTGTGTCGTCGATGGCTTCGACTACCACCACAAGGTTACGATCGAAAAACTGGATCAACTACTTGACTCCATCCAGAAGGTTCAATAGGCAATAAGGAGCATCTCAATGTTCAACGAACCACATCCCGACGAAGTCCGAATCATCAGCAGAAGATTTGGTCGCCCCAATTCGGCTTCAATCGACACCTATCTCGCCGACGAAGGCTATCAGGCTTTTCTCAAAGCGATTGAGATGACTCCCGAGCAGATCATCGACGAGCTCAAGCTCTCGAATCTCCGTGGCCGCGGCGGTGCCGGTTTCCCCACAGGCTTGAAGTGGAGCTTCATCCCCCGCGACAATCCAAAACAGAAGTACGTCGTTGTCAATGCCGATGAATCCGAACCCGGCACCTGCAAAGATCGTTTGCTCATTCAGAACGACCCTCATCAACTCATCGAGGGCTGCCTCATCGCCGCCCGCACTATCGGTTGCAAGCTCGGATATATCTACATCCGAGGTGAGTATCGCTATCTCATCGACATCATGGATAAGGCCCTCGCTGAGGCCTACGCACATGGCTTCCTCGGCAAGAACATCAAGGGTAGTGGTCTCGATTTTGATCTCTACACCCACACAGGCGCTGGTGCTTATGAGTGTGGAGAAGAGTCCGCGCTGCTCGAATCCCTCGAAGGCAAACGTGGCGTTCCCCGCATCCGTCCTCCCTTTCCAGCAGTCAGCGGTCTCTACGCTTCGCCCACAGTTCTCAACAACGTCGAAACCTTCGCCACCGTCCCAGCGGTCCTGCGCATGGGCGGTCAAGCCTACGCCGACATCGGTACGCCCAAGAACGGCGGTACCCGTATGCTCTGCGTCTCGGGCCACGTCAATCGGCCCGGTGTCTATGAAGTTCCCCTCGGTTTTTCAATGCAGAAAATGATCTATGAAGTCTGCGGTGGTATTCGCAACGGCAAGAAGTTGAAGGCTGTCATCCCCGGTGGATCTTCTTCTCCTGTACTCAAAGCGGACGAATGCGACTTCCCCATGGATTACGACAACTACGCGCGCATGAAGACCATGGCCGGTTCTGGCGGCATGATGGTCATGGACGAAGATACCGACATCGTCAAGGTCGCTCTTCGAACCATGCGCTTCTACGCACACGAATCCTGCGGCTGGTGCATCCCTTGCCGTGAAGGGACAACCTGGCTCCGTAAAATTCTCACTCGCATGGACGAAGGTACCGGCCGCCGTGCCGACATCGATCTCATCAGTGAACTCGCCAAAAACATGCTGGGTCGTACCTTCTGCCCGCTTGGCGATGCGGCTGCCATGCCCACCATTGGTTTCGTGGAGAAATTCCGCGAAGAATTTGAAGCCCGTCTGCGCGAGAACGTTGTACCTGTCACCTCGCCAGACCAACTGATTGCGATTAGCTAACTATGTCGACTCCCGCTGCCGCACCCCCAACCACCGTCAACTTCACCGTCGATGGCCGCCAGATCTCAGCCCCTCCGGGCACGCTGCTGATTGACGCCTGCAAACGAGCTGGCATCGAAATTCCTGCTTTCTGTTACTACGAAGGCTACTCGCTGCAGGCCGCCTGCCGCATGTGTCTCGTCGAAGTAGAAAAAATGCCCAAGCTCCAGACGGCCTGCACTCTACCGGTGATGGAAGGCATGATCGTTCGTAGCGAAACCGAGCAATTGGCCAAAGCCCGTAAGGGCACTCTCGAATTCCTGCTCACCAACCACCCCCTCGATTGCCCGGTCTGCGACAAAGGTGGCGAATGTGAACTTCAGGACATGGTTTTTCGCTATGGTGCCGGTGAATCCCGCTTCACTGAAACCAAGAATCACGAGCCAGAGCGCCAATGGTCTCCCGTAGTGTTTTACGACCCGGCCCGTTGCATCCTCTGCTACCGCTGTGTTCGTGCCTGCAACGAAGGCATGGGCGTTGGCGCGCTAGGCGTTACCAACCGGGGAGTCTTCTCCGAGATCGCCCCCAACATGGGCGATCATCTCGATTGCGACGAGTGCGGCGCTTGTATCGACATCTGCCCTGTCGGCGCACTTACGTCCAATACTTACCGCTACAAAACACGTCCCTGGGAAATGCAGCATGTCGGCACCGCCTGTACCCATTGCTCCAATGGCTGCAAGACCACCCTCGGTGTCCGCAACGATGAAATCGTGCGTGGCAACAACCGCGACCGTTCCGGCATCAACGGAGAGTTCCTCTGCGTCAAAGGCCGCTACGGCTTCGACTTCAACTCTCATGAAGACCGCCTCACTTCGCCCATGATTCGCACCAACGGCAAGCTCGAAGCTGTCTCCTGGTCCAGGGCCCTGGGCTTTGTCGCCGAAAAATTCAAGTCCACCCAGGCCGCTGGCGGCAACTTCGGAGTCATCGCCGACACCCACCTCTCCAACGAAGAACTCTTCTACTTGCAGAAATTCACTCGCACCGGCCTCAAGACATCTAACATCGATCACTCGCGCTCGGGCGACTTTGTCACTTTGCTCGATGCCGTCTCCGGTCAACTCGAGAGTCTCGCTACTGCCGATGACCTCTACAAGTCCAAGGCTTCTCTCGTCATCGGTGCCGACCTTTCACAACAGCATCCCTTCCTCGCCTTTCAGTTGCGCGCCGCTGTCCGCCACTTCAAGTCGAAGATTTACACAGTCACTCCCGGGCCTGTCCGCGAAGCGAATTACGCAGCTTCTTCCATCACTGCCCCGATGGGTTCAGAATTCGAAGCGCTCCATCAACTCACAGAAAAACTCAAGACCGAAAAAGAGCTCGTCATCCTCTTCGGCGATTCGATCAAGGGCCAGCGTGTTCGCGACCTCGTCGCCTGGGCCTCTTCGCTCGGCATTCCCGTAAAGTACGTCTGCCTGGTCGACTATTCCAATTCGCGCGGCGCAATGGATATGGGCGCGATGCCCAACCTGCTTCCGGGTTTTCAACCGGATCCTCATCCTGGCCTTTCTGAAGCGCAGATGCTCGCCAGCGTGGATCTCGACGTCCTTTGGGTCGTTGGTGCCAATCCGCTCCAGCACAAAACACTTGCCTCGAAAAAAGCTTTCGTCGTTGTCCACACCATGTTCCTCGACGAAACCGCTTCGCGTGCCGACGTCATCTTCCCTTCCGCTTCGGCTTACGAAAAGAACGGAACGGTCACTAACGTCACTGGCCAGGTACAGCGCCTGAAAGCTGCTGTCCGCACCATGGGCACCAAAGCCGATCTCGAAATCCTTGGCCTGATCGCCAAAGAAATGGGATTCGCCGCCGAAATCGGAGTCTGGTCTCACGACATCGTTTTTAAGGAGATCCACAAATCCGTGCGGGGCTATAATGTTCCTTTGCCAATCCTCATTACGGGCGGCGCGGCTTCGACTACTCCGGTCAACGGTCGTGTTCCGGTCGAAGTCCTCATAGATGAAATTCGTTCCGCAGGTGATACGCTTTTCACTTCCGGCTCGCTTGGCCGGCACTCCAAGCTACTCACTAGCGTTCCTGAATTCCCTGGTGCACTCTACAAAAGATGAACTTCTTTCTCATCAGCCTAATCAAAACTGGCATCGTCGCTGGAGCCCTCCTCACGACGCTTGCCTACCTCCAGTGGATTGAACGCAAGGTCCTTGCCCACATCCAGCTCCGCCTCGGACCCTATCGAGTCGGTCCCCACGGCCTTCTGCAACCTCTAGCCGACGTCATCAAACTTATGACCAAGGAAGGCTTCGTGCCCTCCCACGTCAACCTCTTCTTCTACATCCTTGCTCCCTTCCTCGCCGTTCTCTGCGCCTTGATATCGATCTGCGTGATTCCCTTCGGGCCGAGCGTCGAAATCTTCGGTATCCGCACAGACCTCGGCCTCGCAGATCTCAACATAGGCGTTCTCTTCGTCCTCGCCATCTCAAGCGTCGGAGTCTATGGTGTTGCTCTCGGTGGCTGGGCTTCCAATAACAAATACTCCCTGCTCGGTGGCCTCCGCAGTTCGGCGCAGATGATCAGCTACGAACTCCCGATGGCCATCGCCCTAGTCACCCCGCTCCTGCTCCTCAACGATCTTTCGCTCCGCACCATCGTGAATGAACAGGCCGGCTTCTACCTCGGCTTCATCCCGCGCTGGACCATCTTCCAGATGCCCTTCCCACAGGTCTTCAGTTTCCTCATCTTCCTCGTCAGTGCCTTCGCCGAAACCAACCGCGTACCCTTCGATTTGCCCGAAGCCGAAAACGAACTCGTCGGTGGTTTCCACACCGAATACAGTTCGCTCAACTTCGCCGCCTTCTTCATGGCCGAATACGCAAACATGATCACCGTCACCTGCATGACGACGGTCCTCTTCCTCGGTGGCTGGCACCCACTCTGGCCTGCCGAATACGGTAGCGATTTCGTCCCGGTCCTGCTGCTCCTCGCCGGCTCAGGCATGCTGCTGTATCACGGCGTCATGCAGCCGATCAAGGGTCGTCCCTGGGATAAGCTCACTCTGCCTGCCGCCGGCCTCATCTTCGGTGCCCTCGCCCTGATATTCCTGGTCCCGGTCCTCAAGCCTGTCCTGATGCCCCTCTTCTGGTTTGTCGCCAAGACCGGAATGCTCCTCTTCATCTTCATCTGGGTGCGTGGCACCTTGCCCCGCTTCCGCTATGACCAACTCATGAACTTCACCTGGAAGTTCCTATTTCCCTTTGCCATCGTCAATCTGCTGATCACCGCATTTGCCGTTGCGCTGCAAGGGCCGAAACACTAGCGCCATGGACCTTATCCTCTTCCTCCTCTTCGCCGCACTTGCTGTAGCCTGCGCAGTCTCGCTTGTGGTGCAAAAGCACCCGATCGGCAGCGCGCTTTCCCTGATCGGTGTCATGGGTTCGCTCGCCGTTCTCTACCTTCTGCTCGGTGCTGAATTTATTGCTGCCGTCCAGATGATCGTCTACGCCGGAGCCATCATGGTGCTCTTTGTCTTTGTGATCATGCTGCTCAACGCCGGCTCAGAGACGTCCACGGGTCTCTCCTGGCCTTCGAAACTCCTCGGCATCCCGCTGCTCACTGTTTTTCTCGGCCTGCTCGCTTACCTGCTCCAGCGCATGTCCCCTTCCATGGGCTTTGTTACTTTCGGGGCCTTCAACACAGGCGCGAAAGAAATCGGCCAGAGCCTCTTCACTAAATACCTGCTGCCCTTTGAAGTCACCAGCGTCCTCGTACTGATCGCCATCCTCGGTGCCATCGTACTGGCCCGCAAGGAGATCGACTAATGCCACAACTCAACGCCGTCCCCATGTCCTGGTACCTCATTCTGAGCGCCATACTGTTTACTCTCGGCGTGGCCGGCTTTCTTTTTCGCCGCAACATCATCACGGTCTTCATGTCGATTGAACTCATGCTCAATGCTGTCAACCTCAGCTTCGTCGCCTTCTCCCATCACCTCCGTCAGGTCGACGGACAAATTTTTACCTTCTTCGTGATGGTTGTTGCCGCAGCCGAAGCCGCCGTTGGACTCGCCATCATTCTCACGGTCTTCAAAAACCGCAAAACTCTTTCCATCGACGAGGTCAGCTCGCTGAAACACTAATGCCAAACCAACCTGACCTGAAACTCTGGCTTATCCTTTTCTTCCCGCTTCTCGGCGCGCTGATTAACGGCACTCTTGGCCGCCGCCTCTCCAAGCCCGCCATTTCCACCGTCGCCATCGGCTCGGTCGTGCTTTCCTTTCTTTGGGTCTTCCGTGCCCTCGGTGAACTCGGCCAACTCGAAACCGCACACATCGAGCGCTACTGCACCTGGATTTCCTCAGGCGATCTCAAGATCGGCTTCGATCTATCCATAGACCGCCTCTCCTCCATCATGTTGCTCGTAGTCACTGGGGTCGGCGCATTGATCCACGTTTACGCCGTCGGCTACATGGACCACGAAGAAGGCTTCTGGCGCTTCTTCTCCTACCTGAATCTTTTCATGTTTTTCATGCTGATTCTCGTACTCGCGCAAAACTTCCTGCTCCTCTTTGTCGGCTGGGAAGGAGTCGGTCTCTGCTCTTACCTGCTCATCGGTTTCTACTTCGTTGAGAAATACGCAGGAGATGCCGCGAAGAAAGCATTCGTCGTCAATCGCATTGGTGACTTTGGCTTTTCTCTTGCCATGCTCCTCATGGTGGTTCACTTTGGCACGCTCGACATGACCCAGGTCTTCGCCGCCATAAAAAAGCTTCCCATTGAGGCCAGCGCTGGCATACTTACTGCCATCGCCCTCCTCCTCCTCGTCGGTGCCGCCGGCAAGTCGGCACAGTTTCCGCTTTACGTCTGGCTTCCCGATGCCATGGCCGGCCCCACGCCTGTCTCAGCCCTCATCCACGCCGCAACCATGGTCACTGCTGGCGTATACGTCATCGCCCGCTCCAGTGAGATCTTCCTCCATGCCCCGATTGCAATGGAAGTTGTCGCCATCATCGGCCTGATCACCGCCGTCATGGCCGCCCTCATTGGCACCGCGCAGAATGACATCAAGAAGGTCTTCGCCTATTCCACCGTTTCGCAGCTCGGATACATGTTCCTTGCCCTTGGCGTCGGTGCCTTCTCTGCCGGCATCTTCCATGTCGTGACGCACGCTTTCTTCAAAGCGCTGCTTTTCCTTGGCGCAGGCAGTGTAATCCATGCCCTGCACGGCGAACAGGATCTCAACAACATGGGCGGCCTGCGCTCGAAGATCCCCATCACTTACTGGACTCTCATGATCGGTGCCGTCGCCATCGCTGGGGTCTGGCCCTTCGCCGGCTTCCACTCGAAAGACGCCATTCTGCTCGCCGCCTACGCTCACTCCCCCTGGATGTACTGGGTTGGCGTTGCCACTGCCGGCCTCACTGCCTTCTACGTTTTCCGCGCGATCTTCCTCTGCTTCTTCGGTACATACCGTGGCAAAGCCCACCCGCACGAATCGCCAGCCATTATGTACATGCCGCTCGTGATTCTCGCCCTCCTTAGCATCGCTGGTGGCTACCTTCCCGTCATGGATTGGCTCGCTCCCCTCTACCCCGAACACGCCGAGCTCCACGACATCAATCTCATCCTGATCTCTGTTGGCTTCGCTCTTGGTGGTATCGCAATTGCCTACTACGTTTACGTCTTGAATCCTGGCTCGGCCGATTCTTATGCCCGCAGCTTTGGTCGCGTCTACCGCGTCATTGCGAACAAATTCTACATGGATGAGGCCTACGACGCCGCAATCGTTCACCCCATCGAACATGGCTCCCGCGCAGTCCTTCTTAACGGTGTAGAAGAACTCGTCATCGAAGGCGGAGTCAATTCCACCGTTGCTGTCACTCGCTGGTTCGGTGGTGCATTCCGCTTGCTGCAGGGTGGCAACATCCGCAGTTACGCAGTCTATATTCTCCTTGGCGCTGTCATCTTTCTGGGCGTCATGGCTTCGAGTGGAGGTGCACGCTAATGTATCTTGCACTCGCACTTTTGCTTCCCTTCATCGGCTTCCTCGCTTGCATCACGATCTTCCGCCGTAGCCAGCAAACGGCCTTTACGTCCGCGCTCGCCATATCTGGTCTCGCATTTCTTGCTTCGCTCGCGATGATCCCCGAGATCGCCAAGAACCCCACGCGCATCTCGCAGGCAACCCAACTCAACTGGATCCCTTACCCGCCCATCCATTTTTCGATCGGCGCAGACGGCCTCTCCCTTTGGCTCATTGTCGCAACAGCGCTGCTCAGCATGATCGCCATCCTCTCCGCCGCAAAGCGCAGCGGCGATTTCTTCGCCTGGCTCCTCCTACTCGAAAGCGGCATCATCGGTGTCTTTTGTGCACAGGACCTCTTCCTCTTCTTCGTTTTCTTTGAATTGACCCTGGTCCCAACGCTTTTCCTGATGGGGCAATACGGCAAGGATTCCGGTCGCGCCACCTCCACCGGAGCAACCGTCAAGTTCTTCATTTACACCTTCGCCGGCTCCGTACTCATGCTCGCCGCGATTGTCTATCTATTCCTCAAGTCAGGCACCTTCGATTACCAGAACATTCTGCTCCAGATGGCAGCCGGATCTTTCCGGCTCTCCCCGGCAGAACAACTCCCTCTCTTCCTCGCCTTCTTTCTCGCCTTTGCGGTGAAAACTCCCTTGTTCCCTTTCCACGCCTGGCAGGCGGACGCCTACGCAACAGCCCCTTCCCCGCTCGGCATCGTAATGGCTGGTCTTATGGGCAAGCTCGGTTGCTACGGCCTTTTGCGCTTTTGTCTCCCGCTCTTCCCGAACGCGGCCCGCGACTGCGCTTACTGGATCAATTCGCTCGCTATCCTCGCCATCCTATATGGCGCATTCGTCGCCATCGTGCAGCCCAACATCAAGCGCCTGCTCGCCTTTAGCTCACTCAGCCACTTGGGCTTCATCGTCCTCGGAATCTTTTCCTTCCATATCAATGGCCTCGATGGCGCTGCCTACCAGATGGTCTGCCATGCCATTACTACTGGCGCACTTTTCCTTCTTGCAGGCTACCTCGAAGACCGCAAAGGCTCCACAGACATCGTCGATTTTGGCGGCCTCGCTTCGCGTACTCCCTGGCTTGCTACTACCTTTCTGATTGCCGTCCTCGCCTCTGCCGGCCTCCCCTCACTCAATAATTTTGTGGGCGAGTTTCTGATCCTGCAGGGCGCAGCTTTCGCCGGTTTCTCTTATGCCGCAGCCGCCGCAGTCGGTGTCATCCTTTCTTCTGTTTACCTGCTCTGGATGTACCAGCGCACCTTCCTTGGCGCGAATCATGCCGACGACAATACTCCAGATCTTTCAAGCACAGAAGCGCTCGCCATCATCCCCCTGGTCATCCTCATGATCTGGATGGGCGTTGGCTCCGGCAGCTTCCTGCCGCTCCAAAATGCGGTCAACACCAAAATCCTTCAGCAAAGCAAAATGAACGTCGAATTCCGGGTAGCAGCCCCTCCACCAAGTGCAGTTCCCCAGTCGGAGGCCGTCAGTGGAAACTAACAACCTCCCCGCAGCTCAGGAACTCCTCCGTTTCCTCCCCGAGATGCTCCTGGCCGTCTTCGCGACGATCATTATGCTCTGGGAATCACGCTACGACGAACATGGCGAGCGCCCCGGCATGCCCACCTTTGCCCTCATCGCCCTTGCTCTTGCCGCTCTTGCCAGCCTGATCGCCGGCGCAGACCCGGGCCTTGCCTTCCGCAACATGCTCGTGGTCGATTCCTTCGCTACCTTCTTCCGTCTTCTCGTACTCACAGTCGGTGCCCTAACGGTCCTCACGGCCAGCCCTTTTCTGCGCGAGCGCAAAGCCGAGGGCGGGGAATTCTATTCCCTCCTTCTTTTGTCCCTGCTAGGCCAATCCCTCATGGCCGCATCGAACGAACTGATGATGGTCTTCATCGGCATCGAAATCTCTTCAATTTCTTCCTACATCCTTGCCGGCTATCTTCGCGATGATCGCCGCTCGAACGAATCTGCCCTCAAGTACTTCCTCCTCGGTAGCTTTGCCACCGGCTTCCTTCTCTATGGCATCTCCTGGACTTACGGCCTTACCGGCTCTACCAATCTCAACGAAATCGCTGCCGTCCTCGGCAATCCAGACATCGCCCCGGATGCCGTCCTCACCGCCGCAGCCGCCGCGTTGATCCTCGCTGGGCTTTGCTTTAAAATCTCGGCCTTTCCCTTCCAGAGCTGGGCTCCCGACGTTTATCAGGGCGCACCCACCCCCGTCGGCGCTTTCCTCAGTGCCGCCCCCAAAGCCGCCGCTTTTGCCACTCTTCTCCGCATCTTCTTCACTGCTTTTGAGCCGATGGCAGACCGCTGGCTTCCGCTCCTTACCATCGTCGCGCTCCTCACCATGATCATCGGCAACTTCGCCGCCCTCTGGCAGACCAACGTCAAACGCATGCTCGGCTACTCCTCAATCGCCAACGCCGGTTACGTTCTTGTCGCCGTCGCTGCCCACTCTTCGCTCGGCATCAGCGCCGTCCTCTTCTATCTCGTCGCATATTCGATCATGAACTTCGGTGCTTTCGCCGTACTCTCCCTGCGTGAAGAAACAGAGCTCAACGACTTCAACGGCCTTGCCTCCCGCCAGCCTAGGACTGCCGCACTCATGTCGGTCTTCATTGCTTCCCTGATCGGTCTGCCCCTCACGGCCGGCTTTTTCGGCAAGTTCTACATCTTCAAGTCCGCTATCGACGCCGAGCTTTATTGGCTCGCCGCTCTCGGCCTTCTCACCAGCGCTGTCGCCGCCTTCTACTACCTCCGCGTCATCGTCGCAATGTACATGAAGCCCGTCCCCGACAACGCACCCGACCTTGCCATCCCAGCGCCCGGCCTCCAGGCAGTCCTCTTCCTGTCCGCCGCTGCAACCCTCGGCTTTGGAATCTTTCCCGGTTGGCTCCTCGACTGGGCCACTCGATCCAGTGGTCTCCTCCGCTAAGATCCGCCCTTCCACGGCGGCCGATCTCCGTGTCATCACCGGTATCTACGGCCACCATGTCCGAACTGGTACTTCCACTTTCGAACTCGAACCCCCTTCGCTCGATGAGATGATCAATCGCCGCCAGGCAATCCTCGATAAGCGCCTTCCGTTTCTCGTCGCCGAATCCTCAAACGGGGAGATCCTCGGCTATGCCTGCGTCAGCCCTTACCGCCCGCGCCCCGCATACCGTTTCTCTGTTGAAAATTCCATCTACATCCACCCCGCTTTCCTCGGCCAAGGCCACGGCAGACTCCTTCTCTCCAGTCTCATTCAGGAATGTGAGCAACTCGGCCTTCGAGAAATCATCGCTGTCATCGGCGACTCTGCCAATCTCGCCTCCATGCGCGTCCACGAACAGGCAGGCTTTCTCCCCATCGGTGTCCTCCGCAACGTAGGTCTCAAATTCGACAAATGGCTAGACACTGTCCTCATGCAGCGCTCTCTGCAAACCAGGGCAACCAATTTTAAGCCCACAGACACCCCACAATCCTGATAAATTAGGGTCATGCGATTTGCGTTATTGCTCAGTCTCGCCGGCAGCCTTATGTTTGCAGTCGGCCCCAACGATAAACCAGCCAAGCCCGAAAAAGGCTTCACCGCTCTGTTTAACGGCAAAGATCTAACCGGCTGGACCAAGGCCAAGGAGAACGAAGAGTCCTTCTCGGTCAAAGACGGGGCCATTGTCGCCAACGGCAAGCATTGCCACCTCTATTACTCCGGCCCCTTCAAAGGAAAACAGCCCAACTTTAAGAATTTCGAAGTCCGCCTCGACGTCATGACCAAACCCGTTTCCAACGGCGGCTTCTACTTCCACACCAAATACCAGGAAACCGAATTTCCCAAGATTGGCTTCGAAGTTCAGGTCAATAACACCCACGGCGACTGGAAAAAGACCGCCGGCCTTTACAACGTTCAGGACAACAAAGAACCTTTTGCGGACAACGTCTGGTTCGCCATGACGATCATTGTCGAAGGCAACCATGTCACGACCTTCGTTGATGGCAAGAAGGTCACCGACTGGACTCAGCCCGCAGGTTGGGAAGGCCCCAAGGGCAACCCTGGCCGCAAGATCGACTCGGGTACCTTCGCGATCCAGGCTCACGACCCAGGCTCCACAACGATGTACAAAAACATCCGTGTCAAGCCCCTCAAATAGTCCACTTCAACAACTCCAACAAAAACGGCAGCCGCAAAGGCTGCCGTTTCTTAATTCAACTCGACTCGCATCCCTTACCCCAAGACATCAATCGTCTTCGACGCCATCTCGTTCGCCGTCTCCACCAGCTTCAAATTCACCCCCGCCGCCAGCTTCGCTTCCATCAGCGCAACCATCTCCGCACTCAAATCCACAACATCCGACCCTTCGCCAGCCGTGCTAGCCGCACCAGCAGAAAGCCGCTTGGCCACAGCCGCCAGCTTCTCCTGCGCCTTCTCCAGTCCCGCCAAGCCAATCGATTGCACTTCCATAGTCTTCGTATCGGAGAGCTCTTGAATCTCTTTAGAAAAATTTACTTAAATCAGCAAAATTTTCGACGATATGTAGTTTCCCCGGCCCTGCACCCCTCAATTGCGTGTTCTCAAGCGACCACGTCCGCTCATGCGGCACAAATACCGCATTCAACCCCGCCTCCAGCGCCGGATTGATATCGCTCTTCGGCGAGTTCCCGATCATCCAGGTAATTTCCGGCTGTAATCGAAATCGGCTCACCAGCTCCCGGTACGCCGCTACATCCTTCTCCCTCACAATTTCAAATTCCCGAAAAAACTGCCCCACCGGACTCCGGTCAATCTTCAACCGCTGCTCTTCCGGATGCCCTTTCGTAAACAGAATGAGGTCATGATTCCGTTCCAGCAGGTAGGCCAGCGTTTCCTCCACTCCCTCCATCATCTCGATCGGCTGATGGAAAATCCGGTCTGCAAACCCCATGATCTTCTCAACGTCTCCCTGTGCAATATCGCGCTCCACAAGATGCCGGTAACACTCCACCATGTTCCGCGCAAAATTCTTCGCCCCATACCCGTTCACCTTGATGTTGGCAATCTCGATCTCGTCAAAAATCGACCGGGTCTCTTCCGCCGTCAGCTTCGAATGAGAAAGAAACACAAGAAATTCATCCCACGCCTGCTCAAAGTACACGTTGTTCTCCCACAACGTGTCGTCGGCATCAATGATCAGCGTCTGGGGATCATCACGCCGCATCAGCTCTCCATCACCTCACCCGCATGCTTCGCATGGCCATTCATTGGTGCAACTCTCCGCACATGCCGTGTCAGCTTCTCCCGCTCGTGATAACCCGGCAAATAACCAGCCAGCGTCTCCATACGTTCCCGTTCACTTTTCATGGAAAGCAGGTTCTGTCGGAACTCCAGATCCGGCACCACCTGCGCCACCAGAAAACTCAAGTCCGGCCGCGTGTCCTCCGGCATCTCCTGCACCATTCCGCCATGCTCCATCACCATCAACTTCACCCACGCACTCAACACCCGCTGCCTCACCAGATCACTCGCCTGTTCACTATCCTCATCCCCAAACACAGCCACCGAGGCCTGTAGATAATTCTTTTCTTCATCGATCAGAATAATCTCAAAACGCCGTCGTCCCCGCACCAGTACATCCATCCGTCCATCCGGATAGCGCTTCAATACCTTATCGATCACTGCCGTACAGCCAATATTGGCCATCCCTTTTTCACTGGCCAGCACCACACCAAACTCCGCCTCGTCCCGCATCACATCACCAATCATTTCCTTATATCGCTCCTCAAAAATATGGAGCGGCAATTCTGCATCGGGGAATAACACCACCCCTAACGGAAAAAGGGGCAGTTGATCTTGAGCCATAAGTACTATTATTGATCCTTGTGCGCATCTCTGGCTCTAAAACTCTTCTCTCCGGTGCTTCCACCGGCATCGGTGCATCCCTCGCCCGCCTCCTCCATTCCCAAGGTGCCAGGCTCGTACTCGTCTCCCGAACCACACACACTTACGATCTCTCGGGTGCTCTCTGGATTTCAGCCGACCTCACACAGCCCGATCAGCGCACCGCCGCCTTCGCTCAAGCCATCGAACATTTAGGAGGCATCGATATCCTCATTAACAATGCCGGCGTCGGCGCCTATGCTCCTACCGTCCACATCGACGACGCAACCTGGACACACCTCTACGAGCTCAACCTCAACGCACCCATCCATCTCACCCGCCTCGCGCTTCCGCAGATGCTCGCACAGCGCCACGGCTCCATCGTCAATATCTCGTCCATTGCCGGCCTCGTTCCGCTCCCCTGGTTCACGCTCTACTCCACAACCAAGGCCGCTCTCCTCAGCTTCACTCACGGGCTCCGCATGGAACTGGATCAAAGTGGCGTCACTACCACCGCCGTCTGTCCTGGCTATGTAAAGACCCCCTTTCAGGCAAACGTCATCATTGGCAAGCCACCCCAACTCCTCCAGCGCACCAAACGTTTTGCGATTAGTCCCGAGATTTGCGCCGCCGACATCCTGCGCGGCATCGAACAAAACAAACGCACCGTGATTACTCCTTTCAGCGGCCATTTCCTAAATGCCCTATATTTCTTCTTCCCAAAGCTGATCGACAGGCAATTTGCTCGATACAATCGCAATTTAGAGAAAGCGTCGAATTGATCTTCAAGCTAAAGCGATCCCCCGGAATCTATCTCGTCGGTTTTATGGGCTGTGGCAAATCCACCGTCGGCGCTAAACTCGCTGACGAAATCGGCTGGCGCTTCCTCGACCTCGATCAGTCCATTGAAGACCAGCAGCAAAAGTCCATCGCCAGTATCTTCGAAACTCAGGGCGAGCCCGCCTTTCGCCAAATCGAATCCGACGCCCTCAACTCCGTCATCAAAGAAACTTATCGTGGCCGCGCCACGGTCACTTCGCTTGGCGGTGGAGCATTCCCCTGGCCCGGCAATCGCGAACGCCTCGAAGACGCCGGTGTCACTATCTGGCTGGATGTGCCCTTCGCGCTGATTGAGAAACGCATCGCCAATCAGGACCACCGCCCTCTTGCCCGCAATCCTCAAAAATTCCGCGAGCTCTTCGACAAACGCCGTTCCTTTTACGCCCTGGCCGATTACACAATTCCCTTCAATACCGACAATGCCCAAGACGCCGTCCAAGCCATCCTCGCGCTCGGCCTCCTCGACTGAGTCTCAGCTCCGTCGAGAAGCCACTGCCATTTTCCGCGCCGCACTCGCAGCGGCAGACCCCTATCAAGCCACCCTCGCCCATCTAAAGCCACTTCCAAAATCGACAAAGAATCTCTACGTCATCGGTGCTGGTAAAGCAGCTTCCAGCATGGCCCGCGCCGTCGAGAAATTCTACGGCAAACAAATCCATTCCGGCATCATCGTCACCAAACAGGGACACGCCCTGCCCCTCAAACACATAAAATGTCTCGAAGCTTCGCACCCCGTCCCAGACGAAGCCGGCGTCGATGCTGCCCGCCAGATCGCCCAGCTCTGTCTCAACGCGGGCAAAGACGATTTCATCCTCTGTCTGATCTCTGGTGGCGCATCCGCGCTCCTCCCCTTTCCGGCCCAACCTATCACCCTCGAAGAGAAGCAGCGCACAACCAAACTCCTCCTCGCCTGCGGCGCAACCATCCACGAACTCAACTGCGTCCGCAAACATCTCAGCGCTCTCAAAGGTGGTCAGCTCGCTCACCTCTCCTTCCCCGCCAGGCTCGAAACACTTATCCTCTCGGACGTCATTGGAGATCCTCTCGACGTCATCGGCTCCGGCCCCACTGTTCCAGATACATCCACCTTCGCCGATGCCTGGCAAATCCTCCACAAACATCGTCTCATTGCGAAGCTTCCCGCCAGTGTCCGCCACCATCTCGAACAAGGCGTCAACCACGCCATTCCCGAGACTCCCAAGCCTGGGGATCGAATCTTCTCCAAACTAATAAACATCCTCATCGGCTCCAACCGCCTCTCCCTCCACGCCGCCCAGTCAAAGGCCAAAGAGCTCGGCTACAAGCCAATCCTCCTCTCTACTTCGCTCGATGGAGAAGCCAGCGAAGCCGCCAAAACCTTTGCCGCGATTGCTCGAGAAATCCATGCCTCCGGCAACCCTGCCAAAGCTCCTGTCGCCATCCTCGCCGGAGGAGAAACCACGGTCAATCTGGCTGCGCACCACGGCCTCGGCGGGCGCAATCAGGAAATGGCCCTCGCCGCCGCTATCGGCATCGAAACTTTACCCTCAACCCTCTTCCTTGCCGCCGGCACCGACGGCACCGATGGCCCTACAGACGCCGCCGGGGCATTCGCAACAGGCACAACCCTCGCCAGGGCAAATAAGATCGACTTCGACGCCCGCGACTTCCTCACCCGCAACGACTCCTACCATTTCTTCAAGCCCCTCAACGACCTGCTCATCACCGGCCCCACCGGCACCAACGTAATGGATCTTTACTTGCTACTCATCCGCTGATCCAACCGCCGCCAGCCCACATCTCACCCTTCCCTCAACCGTCCTCCTTCGCTGAACCGCTTGCAGCGTGGTAACACATTTGTTACCTTAATCCAAGAATGGTCGAAGGCCGTGGCTACATCGACGGCCACGGTAAAAAAAACACTCCTCCGAGTGGTTTGTCGGGCTCGATTCGGCATCTGCCGCCAAGGCCGCGATCGCATTGGCGCGAATGCAGAAGGGGAATTTCTCAAAGGTCGAAGGCGTTGGGTCCGGCGTCTTCGGCAGCAACAGGATATTGCGGCGGCGAAGGAATTCTGGAAAGACTACAAGCGGTGAATCAACATGGCGGCCCCCCTGGGCCGGCACAGAGGGGGATGAAAAAAGGGTTGAAATGTGAGCAAGCTAGAGAAGCCGCTTAGCCAAGAAGGCCGTTGTCATTCTGCCGCCCGAAGAGTGCGGGCGTGAATCTGGCCAGGATGTGTTTCAGAACAGAGGAATGACGCTCCTGCCGCAAGGTGGGAAGCCCGAGAAGGAAAGTTGGTTTTTTTCGAAGCATCCGCGCTGGCGGCAGGAGGCGAGATTACTTTGATCTTCTCAACCCGGACCGGGCAGCACGGAGACTGACTTCGCGGCTACAGAAGATCGGCTTCGAAGTCACATTGACTAGAATCCGTCCGGCGCTTCCTGTCGCCGAAGCGCCTTGGAGCAGCGGCCCTGAAGAGCCCATACAACGCAAACGGGGAAGGCCGAAAATATACCTGCGGTCGGAAGACCTAAAGTCAATGGCCTCAGGCGTTTAAGTATTTTTGTTTTTCGAAGGAATGAAGAGGAGACTCAGTAATGCCACTTACCCACGACTTCAAGGAAACCATCCGTGCGCACGCCCAGCGCGACCCGGATTTCCGGCAAGCCCTTTTGTGCGAAGCCGTAGAGTGCGTCCTGAACGGAGACCTTGAAACCGGCAAGTCCGTCCTGCGAGACTACGTCAACGCGACGCTAGGGTTTCAGGACCTGGAAAAGCGTACACAGATTCCAGCCAAGAGTCTGATGCGCATGCTCGGGCCTAAAGGGAGCCCGTCCGCAGCCAATCTTTCCAGCATCCTCACCGCCCTACAGAAGACTGAAGGCGTGTACTTTGAACTTTCTCTGCGACGCTAGTGAAAAACTGCCTTTAGTACCACGCGCCGGGTCTAATCCCCCCGCCTGTCAGGCGGGCTGCTTTCAGCCACAGTGCTCCGGAGGGATCTGAGGCTGCGGATCGGCGAAATAAGTCTGGGACGTTTTTCAAGTCCGTGGTCGCAGGGTGCGAACTCGGCATTGGAACGCGTTGCGACTGCCAACGTCCGGACGAGCCACTTTGCGGCTTTAGCCGCGCCCTGCGACTTTCAGTCGCCGGCCAACCCCACCGTCTTCAGGCGGTGGTTGTTTAGTTCTTGGTTAAATGCGGCATTGAAAGAATGATCGCTATGGCCGCAATTAGTTGGTCAGTTCTTAAAGCATTTCAGACTCATTGCTCTGGACCCGGATACGTTGTTTCAATCTTCTACCCAAGCGCTTCGCTGCGACACACTTGGCTTCGCTAATGCCAGGCCGCCCCAAAGCAGAAATATCAAAAGTAAGCGAAACTAGCTGACTAGGTGGGCCAAATGCGAGTATCGAAGTGGGCCACGCAGGGCTAGCGAACACAGATGTAAGCCAGCGGAGAAATACTGCGCCATTGGATGTCCCTGCAGTCTGCATCTGGCTAGGCGTATACTCCCACGGCTATGAAAGGTGATGATCCATTACGGCATAGCCTACGAACGTCGTCTTTTGTACCGATAGATGGTCACTGAAACACCAATTAGAAAGTCACGTGTGAGCAGACAACATGAAATTCATCCACGCCGCCGATATTCATTTAGATAGTCCCCTTGTAGGCCTTACTGCCTATCCCGATGCACCCGCCGATGCGTTTCGCATGGCGACCCGCTCCGCATTAGAAAATCTTGTTAGCGAAGCTATCACGGAAAAAGTAGACTTCGTCATTATTGCCGGGGACCTGTATGACGGCAACTGGAAAGACTTCAATACAGGAATATTCTTCGCCCGGCAGATGGGCCGCTTAAGGGCAGCGCAAATAGAAGTGTTCTTGGTTCTGGGCAATCATGATGCTGAGAGTGAGATGACGAAGAAACTGGTGCTCCCGGACAACGTCCATAAATTCCCATCGAACAAAGCAGAGACGTTCAAAATCCCAGCACTTCGTGTCGCACTGCATGGTCGAAGTTTCAAAGAAGCCGCGACCGAGGAAAATCTCGCCAGCACCTATCCTGAGCCTATAATCGGCTGGTTGAATATCGGAGTGCTCCATACTGCACTTGAAGGCAACGCCGCCCATGCAAACTATTCACCTTGTTCTGTCGCCGAACTGCACGGTAAGGGATACCAGTATTGGGCTCTCGGGCATGTACACGAGTATCAGGTTTGGAGAGGACAATCTGTCATTGCCTTTCCGGGGAATCTTCAAGGACGACACATTCGCGAAGTAGGACCGAGAGGCGCATTGCTCGTCAGTGCGGTTGATACCGAGATTCAATCGGTCGAACGGCTTCACGTTGACGTGCTGCGTTGGCACGTACTTCGCGTCGACGTTTCTACGGTTCATACCCTGGTCGATGTCGTCCGGTTCATTGGGCGTCACTTAGAGACATTGGTATCGGACAGCGAACCGGACAGACCACTGGCGGTTCGAATAATTCTCACTGGAGCGACACATGCCCATGGTCAACTTTTTGGACTGGAATCCCAACTGCGAGTTGAGGTATTGTCGCAAGCTGCAACCTTGGGAACTGATCGAGTCTGGGTGGAGAAAATCCAGCTAGAAACAGAGCCTCTAAATTCGCCGAGCCAAATCTCCGCACGATCTGACGCTCTCGCTGACCTCCAATCATTCTTGTTGGAAGCCGAATCTGACCCGTTGTTCGTCCAAAGCCTACAAGAGGATTTCATGGCCTTGGCTGCAAGGGTCCCATTCGAATTGATCAGTGCAGTCCCGCAGCTTGAAGCCATTCGATCAGGACAACTTCGCGAGATAATCCGAGCTACCGTTCCGTCCTTGGTGGCGCACGTGGCGAAAGTAGATTGAACTATGCGATTCGCTCGTTTTGAACTAATTCGCTACGGCAAATTCACGGACCGCTCCCTTGAGTTCCCAAAGACAGCGCATGACTTCCATCTGATTGTCGGCCCAAATGAGGCCGGCAAATCCACCGTTCGTGCAGCCCTCGTTGATCTTCTGTATTCCATTCCAAAGAAAACACCCCACGCCTTTCTACACGCGATGCCCGATTTGCGTCTGGGCGCGACGATTGAACATGAGGGTAGTGTTCTGGAGTTTGCTCGCATTAAGGCCAATAAGCAAACGATTCAAGATCGATCAGGCAAACCACTGCCCGATGGAGCCCTGAGCCCTTACCTTGGCGCAAATGATAGGGACTTTTTTACGCAGATGTTTAGCCTCGACCACGAGCGGCTCGTCGAAGGCGGGCTTAGTATTCTTTCGGCCTCCAACGATCTGGGTCAAATTCTCTTCCAGTCGGCCGCTGGGGTGAGTAAGCTTGGAGAAATTCGAAAAGCGTTGGCAGAAGAAGCTGACAGACTGTGGAGCAAACGCAAGTCGAATGATCGACTCTATTACATTGCAGCCGAAAAACTTCAGCAAGCTACATCTGCCCTAAAGGAAGCCACGATGAAGGCCAGGGATTGGGCTGCAACCCAAACTTCCGTGAACGATTCAGAAGAAGCTCTGGGCAAGGCGAAAGACCAATACACAGGGACAAGAACAAGGCGAAATGTCCTAGAGCGTGTTCGCCGGCTTGCTCCACATCTGAATTCCCTTGATGAGTGCAATACCGCTATTGCTAAGTTCGATTCGGATGTTGAAATGCCTGACACTGCTGCAAAAGACTTCCTCGAAGCGCAAAAGGAAACCGGCTCAGCGCAAGTTGACATTGATCACCAGAGCAGCCTGATTATTGATATGCGGAATACTTTGGATCGCGAAGTTGTAGACGAGAAAGTCCTCCAGTTCCGTTTAGAGATCGAACGCCTGAATGAGAAGAGGATCCAATATCAGAAGCACGAAGAAGATCTTGGCAAGCGGCAGGCTGAGATCGACGCCCACCTGCAAGTCGCCTTCAAATTGGCAGCCCAGCTAGATTGGGAATCGCAGCCAGAAGAAACGCTCAGGGGTCGCATTCCTTCGCTACCCGCTCGAAGTGTTCTCAGCGGGCTAATACACTCAACTGATGCACTTCAACAGAATGTTGAATCAGCAACACAGGCGGAGAGGCGTAAGCAATCGGAGATCGCAGATGCCAAGCTTAGACTTGAAAAACTGTCTGTCTCTGATGTACCCGCCAGCCTCCAATCTGCACTGAGCCGAGCACAGAAATTGGGCGATATCAGTTTACAAGCCCAAAAGCGTGAACAACTCGTTCGGAGCCGTACGCTGTCTTTCAATAGGGCTGTTGAAGCACTAGGGAAAGAAAGGCGAACCGTCCAAGTCTTGCGCTCAATGTCCATTCCCGCTCCTGAAATCATAGATAGATTTGTTCAGGATCAACTCGGAGATGATGCAGTGTCCGCCACTCAATTTGCGCAGAGCCAGTTGTTCGGAACGCGTCTGCGGGAAGCCAGGCTAGAGGCGACTCAATATCAAAAGTTACACCAACCGGTCACGCGAGACGAAGTACTTGGCGCACGCAAGTCGAGGCAGGACGCTTGGGAAACTATTAAAAGCAATCCTGCGGATCTGCCCAATCGAGCTGCCTTTTATCAGCAATTGGTCAAATCCGCCGACGACCTGGCCGACCGCAGTCAGGAGAGCGCTCAAGAGGCGAGCGAGTTGCTTTCGAAGCTTGGGCAAGTCGAGCGATCGGAGTCTGACTTGAAATCGGCGGACCTAGCAAAAGCGAACTTGGACAAACGAATAAAGAGCCGCTTGGATCG
>JANXLY010000406.1 GCA_025354885.1 Acidobacteriota bacterium
TCAGTCCCGTCTCGCCGATGATGTCTTCTCGCCGATGCCCATTCTGCGCCAGCAGCTGGTCGATCAGCTTGGTGTCGATTGCCATTGATGTTCCTCCCACTTCCCGTCAACATCGTTTACACAATCCTTTTTACACCCTCAGTCTTTCCTGTTTCACACGAGCATCATTGGCGGCGATGTTCGACTTGATTTTACCGAAGTTGAACCATGGCAGCACCAATTGTGGGCCGACATTGAAGAAGTTGCCACTGCCCAAGGAAATTGTGGTGAACGATGTAGACTGCCGACCAACCAGGCCATTCAATGCGATTTTGGGATAAAGATCAGTTCGGGCCTGCTTTAGGCGGGACATCGCCGCAGCGAGTCTGGCCTCTGCGGCGCGGACATCGGGGCGGCGCTTCAGGATTTCGCCAGGGATCGCAGCGCTAACTGTGGGCACTTCGGGCGATTTTGTGGCAGGAGCAATCCTGGGACGCGCAAAGGTTTCCTCTCCCATGAGGACAGCGAGGCGATTGAGGTGGAGGGCGAGGTCTGCACGGAGTGGAGGCAGGTTGGCTTCGGTATTTAGAAGCAAGACGGATTGCTGTTCGATATCGAGTTGGGAGGCGAGACCGGCTTTGGCGCGGTCTGTAGTGAGAGACAGTAGATCCCGCTGGGCTTTGATGTTGCGTCCGGTGATGGCGATGCGTTCTTCGATGCCACGCAGTTCGAAGTAGTAACGCGCAGCTTCTGCACTAACGATGATGGCGAGATCCTGCTGTCGTTGTTCTTCGACCAAGGCATCGGCCTTTGCTGCGGCATAGCCAGCGCGGTTTGTGCCGAAGAAATCAAGCTCCCATTTCATGTCGAGACCAGCTTGGAGCAGTCCGGTTTCAAAGGGGGACACGAAGGACCCGCTTTGCTCAGCGCCGCTGGCCTGCGGAATTCGAACGATGTTTTGTGCAAAGTCTCTGCGGAGACGCTGGGCGGAAGAATTGGCATTGATAGAGGGGCCCAGTTTGCTTTTTGCCCCACCAGCGAGAGCACGGGCTTCGGCGATACGTTCGGTTGCGACCTGCAGATCCATGTTTGAGGCAAGGATCTTGTCGATGATCCGGTTCAGTTCGGGGTCGCCGTAGTTGGTCCACCAATTGGAGGATTCTGCGGCGAGGAATGCGATCAGGAGGATGGAATGCATGTTAGCGGGCTCCTCCGGTGGCTTCAATCGAGAGGTCCATTTGTTGTCCAGGGTAGATGGCGGCTTCGGCTGGGAGCTTGTAGAGGACTTGAAGCACGCGGGTATCTACGCGTTCTGTGGAATCTCCTGACAGATTACGCTTGGGGATAACGTAGGGTTCAATGCGAACGAATTGAAGCTGAAGTACAGAGGCGGAATTGCCTCTTACGGAGCCGGTGGCCTTTGCGCCATGCTGGAAGCGCCAGGCATCCTTTTCATCGATGTCCGCCCGCACATGGAGCTGATTTACTTGGCCCATCAGAATGAGTGGTTGGGCGAGTGTTCCGCTTTGGGCGAATTCACCGAGTCGCACTTCGCATTGGAGAATCTTGCCATCAATGGGGGCCCTGACCTGAAGGCGGGAGATGTCGGCTTCGATGCGCTCTACCTGGGCTTCTGCCTGGCGGAGTTCGGCGATAGCGACGTCGAGATCGGGCTGCCAGGTGCCTGCTTTCAGGAGACGGAGGTTAGCTTCGGCTTGATCAAGGCGAGCCTGTGAGGTTTCGACCGCACGACGGCGGCGGAGCAGGTCTTGCTGTCGGATGGCGCGCTGATCTTTGACGGCTTCGATCATGCGGAGCTGGACATTGGCGTCTTCGAGTTGGGCTTTGGCTTCGTCGATGCGGGCTTGTGCCGGGGGCAATTCTTCGGGCCTGGGGGAGGCTTTGAGCTTGTCCAGCCTGGAGCGGGAAAGACTGACGCTAGTCTGGCGAAGCGAGAGTTCAGCCTGGAGATCGCGATCATCAAGGGAGAAAAGGAGCTGGCCCTTGTGTACGGATGCGCCTGCCTGAACTGCAACCTGGGTGACCAGGCCCGATATGGGCAGGCTGACGCCAATGTTTTCAGTGGCCGACTCTACGAGGCCTACAGCCTCGATCTGGTTGGGAAATGAAGTTTTGGGTGGTGCGAAAGGCGGTTCGGCCCTGACCACGTTGGGTGCCATGCGCTGGACACTGAAGATAGACAGGATGAGTGCGAAAGCGGCGAGAATCGGCATTCCGACTTTGAGCATTAGTTGAGTCCTCCATTGGATTCGATGTGGGTAACAAGACCGTCATTGATGTGAGCGATGCGGTCTGCAAAATTGAAGATGCGGCTGTCATGCGTGACCACCAGAACGGCACGATCCGGGCCGACGGCGATTTTGCGCAAGAGGTCCATGACGTAATGGCCGGTTTCGGCGTCGAGGGCAGAAGTGGGTTCGTCACAGACGATGAGTTTGGGGTTGTGGATTAGGGCCCGGGCGAAGGCAACACGCTGTTGCTGTCCACCGGAGAGTTGATTCGGATAAGCGTTGGCACGGGCCCCAAGGCCAAGCTCGGTGAGGAGGCTGAGGCCTTTTCGACGGCTAGCTTGCGATTGATGCCAGCGGCCAGGAGAGGCACTGCGGCGTTTTCTGCGGCAGTGAGCGAAGGAAGCAGATTGTATTGCTGGAAGACGAAGCCTAGATTCTGACGGCGGAATTCGACAGCTTTTGCGGGGTGAAGCTGGCGTAGATTTGTGCCGAGTACCGAAGTTCGCCGCCACTTGGATTCAGCAGGCCGGCGATAACGCTGAGTAGGGTGGTTATGCCGCAGCCAGAGGGGCCGACGAGGAAGGTCATTTCCCCCAGGCGGGCTTCGAAATCTATACCGCGCAGGGCTTTAACTTCGTCTTCTCCGTTGCCAAAGTTCTTGATGATTTGATTGCAGATTACGGCTTGGTTGTTTATAAGGAATTCCACTTAGCCACGGAAAACGACGGCTGGTTCGAGGACAATTACTCGCCGGACGCTGAAGGCGCTAGCGAGGAAGATGATGAGGAAAACGGCGGCCGCAGTGCCTTGCATGACCGAAGGGAGAAGGCGGAAGCCGCGGAGATCGAGGTTTGATTTGGTGGCCTCAAAGAAAGCAGCGGTCATTGAGATACCCAGACCGTAGCCAATTGCGCCGACGATCGCAGCCTGCATCAGGATCATGCCGACGATTCGAAGATTCGAGACGCCGATCGCTTTGAGAACTCCAAACTGTTTGAGGTTTTCGAGATTGAATAGGTAAAAAGTCTGACCTGCGACTACTGTGCCGACAACGAGTGCAATTACAACAGTGATGCCGAAGTTAATGGGGATTCCCGTATTGTTGATGTAGTACCAGATGGTCTCCCAGCCGAAGTTTTCGCTTGTCGATGCTTTGAGGCCTGTGGCATTGCTGATGCGACTTACCAATTGCCGATCTGAGATGCCTGGAGCATCTTTTGCGAGGACAAAAGATAGCTGGTTCCGTTCTCGCCCCACGAGTTGAACAGCCTGTGTGTAGCGGGTATAGAAGACGGGCAGATTGACGAATGGAGCCGAGGAATTGACGATAGCGACGATTTTGAGGGTGTGATCGTTGAGTTCGAGCGTTTTGCCGAGTTGCAGTGGCTGATCGGGAAAGAAGAATTTGTAGCCGACTTCGTCAATAGCGATCGTTTCTGGATCATGAAGTACGAGGGTGTTGCCGAGCACGATGTTGCGCGGAATTCCTATCAAGGTAGAATCATCGACGCCCATGAGAATTACACCTCGAAATTTGCCGTCTTCTGCTTTGGCGCGAGTGGTGCCTTTGAAGAGAGGGACAGCCCACTGGACGCCATCGACGCCACGGATACGGTAGAGGTCTTGATCGGTGAGTGCTTTGACTTCGTCAACATATTGAGTTTTTGCATCCATCACCCATATGGTGGCGTCCTGGACATCGTCTATTGGGAGGCGGTACGGTTCATGAGTCCGAAGAAGATGGATATCTGATGCGACATAAGGAAGGTTGAGAAGGCGATGGCAAAGATGAGGCCGATGTATTTGGCTTTGTCTCCAGTGAGCATCTGCCAGGCGATAAATTTCATAAAGTGACTCCTTGTGGAACTTGATTCAAGCGATGAAACACCGTTCAATTTGGATACAAAAAAATTACAGCTTTTCAATGCCGGTCATAAGAACATCGAGGAGGCGGTCTGTGAGGCGGCTGGATTCAACCCACGGGAAGCCCGGGCAACCAATCTGAGCAGAAACCATTCCATGGATTGAGACCGAAAGTGCCTGGGCGAGTTCCTCAGAGTCTTTGATTTGAGGGCGAAGTATTCCCGCTGTGATTGCCTCACTGGACATGGCACGCAGGCAACTAAAGGTGCGTTGGCCTTCCTGCTGGAAAGCGGCGAGGATCTTTTCGTTGCGATCCCAGCCCGATGACTGCATGAAGAGAAGCGCATAGTGGTGTGGGTATTCCAGACCAAATTCTATGTAAGCACGCAGCCCACGGCGCATGCGGGCGGCAATGTCATCGTGGTCTTCACGGATTGCAGTGAGGCGGGAACTTAGCTTGAGAAACGTTTCTCGGACAAGAAAGGCCATGATGTCCTGCTTGTCTTCAAAGTAATGGTACCTAAATTATGCATGGCAACAGTCATCCAAGGCCCCTTTGCAGTTGCATTTCGCCGCCCCGGTTTTTCCAGTCTCGCTAAGTCGATTTTCCGTTGTTAGAAGCCTCCTTTGCGT
>JANXLY010000408.1 GCA_025354885.1 Acidobacteriota bacterium
GAGTTGCCGCTTGCCGGAAGGCCAGAGGATCTCGATCTTCGGGATCTCAGTCATTGCACCGAAACCGAAGTGTACAGGCGCGAGAACGCTCGAAGCGTAACTCACGCTGCTGCTTTGAATTTGGTGCTGATTGCCAATGCGGATCGTTGCGCCAATCGCGTCACGATTGCTCTTGCGTCCTTCCAGCGTGATCCCGATCCAGTTGCCTGTCGCCTCGCTCACGTTGCGCCACAGTTCGGCTGCTTCGCCGAGCGCACTCACCACAACGTCTATGCGGCCGTCGCCATCGAGGTCGGCGAAGGCTGCACCCCGATGCGCCTTGATCGAAGTCTCAAGGCCGCTTGCGACGAGCGCAAATTTGCCGTTGCCGTTATTGCGAAACACCGTGTTTGCCTGTTTGTAGGTTGCTGCCTCGAATTTCTCCGCGATGTCGTTGACATGCGAATTGGCCGTGAACAGATCCTTGTTGCCATCGTTGTCGAAGTCAACTATCCCAACACCCCAGCCGGCATAAGCATTGGAGAGGCGCCCGAGTTGCGATGCCTGAGTCTGGTCGCTAAAATTGCCGTCCCCCTGATTGCGAAAGAGAGGGAAAGTCTCGCCATTGAGTGCCGTAACTACCAGATCCGGCTTGCCGTCATTGTCGTAGTCGCGAAAGTCAGTGCCCATGCTGGCGACAGGTTTTCCGCTATCGAGCAACGCGACTCCAGACAACAAGGCTGCCTCTTCCAACTTGCCGCCACCGAGATTATGAAAGAGGAAATTGGGCAAGCCATCGTTGGTGATAAAGGCATCGAGGCGGCCGTCGGCATCGTAGTCGGCAAAGGCAATCGACATACCTCGCCCGCGGTGCGTAGCGATGCCGGACGACACCGAGACGTCTTCAAAGACGCCGTTGCCCTTGTTGCGATAGAGCTGATTGGGGCGGGGTTCAAAATAGCGCGGGTGACAATAGACACGCAGATTACGCGCCGCATCACCGCAGAAGCGCGGCTTGTCCAGATCGATGCGACCATAATTCGTAACAAGCAGATCGAGTTTGCCGTCGCCGTCGAAATCGAACCAGCCAGCAGCCACACTCCACTCATTGCTCTTAATCGTGGAGCGCAGCGTGACGTTTTCAAACTTGCCATTGCCCAGATTGCGATAGAGAGTGTTGTGATACAGGCCCGCGACGAAGAGATCTATGTTGCCATCATTGTCGAAATCTGCAGCCGCAGCCCCCATGGAATAACCTTCACCCGCCAGGCCAGCCTGGTCTGTGACATCGGTAAATTTCCAATTGCCATCATTGCGAAAAAGGCGGTTGTGGAACTTGGGAGAATCCTTCTTGAGCGAGGGCAGGGAAGCGCCATTGGTAAAGAAGAGGTCGGGCCGGCCGTCGTGGTTGTAATCAAAAATAGCGATACCGCCCGGCATGGTTTCGATCATGTGTTTTTGCGCTGTGGGGCTGTTCTCGAGAACAAACGCTGGTGCTGAGGGCGCAGGACTGAAGCGGATTTGAGCGGTGAGTAGTAGAAGCAGTGGGAGCATCGTAAGTCTATTGCGGCGGAGATATTTTCAACTCTTCCTCGAGAAACTGATCCTGTTTGCGCGAGCGGGTCCGGATTTCCTGATATTTGGCCATCGCCGTTTTGGCGGCCTCTGCCTGTCCACTTGATTGGTAGGCGCGGGCCAACTGGAAGTGCAGGCTGCCATCGGTATCGATAGGCAGAGCTGCCGTTACATGGGGCAGGGCTTCTGCCGCTCTACCTGCCTGCAGGAGAGCGCGCGCGAGCGATGCCTGGGCTGGTAGCAAGAGCGGATCCGCTTTGACCGCCTTTTCCAGAAAGGGAATTGCCTGTTCTGCAAGTTGTTGTGCCAAAAACAAATCACCCTGCAAATGATTCAGGTCTGGCGCGTTGGGCTCACGGGCGAGCAG
Source organism: Acidobacteriota bacterium (assembly GCA_025354885.1). GTDB lineage: Bacteria > Acidobacteriota > Terriglobia > Bryobacterales > Bryobacteraceae > Bryobacter. Next base: position 1,922 of record JANXLY010000408.1, read on the forward strand.
GGTATCGGTGAGCTTCTGCGCCTCGATGTATTGTTTGGCATTCATCCAGGCAGCAGCAAGCTCACGTTCGAATTCAGGATTTCCTGGTGCGAGACGCAGCGCATTCTGCCAAGCTGTCGCGGCCTCTGCATGGCGTCCCAATTCGCGCTGTGTCTCGGCCAGAAGGCGGGCAGACTCAGGCGATTCCGGAAGGGCATTCAATTTGGCGAAAGCATCGGCTGCAAGCACGTTGAAACACTGCACGCGCCAATAGAGGTTTTCAGCGGTGTTGCGCACTCGCGAGAGCCGGATAGCGGACTGGTAGCGGCCAGCGTTGAATTCACATTCCGGTGTCTTGACTGCGCAATTTAACTTGGGCAGTTTGGCTTCAGCAGCCTCTTCGTGCAAGGCCCATTCGGGGTGATCGTTCTGGCGATATATTGCGGCGAGCGAGCTGCGCAAGCCCCGCAGATTGGGCGATTGGGCAAGGGCCTTGCGATAGAAGAAAAAGGCGGCTTTGCTCTGGCTGATTTTTGAGCGGGAGTTGGCGAGCACGGCGAAGAAGGGACCAGATTCGGGGAAGCCTTTCTCCAACTGGCCGAAGGCCTCAGCGGCCAGCCCTTCGTAGTTGCGTCCGAGTTCGTACCAGACGGCAGGCTGGCGCGGATCCAGTTGCGAAAGTTTTTCGAGATGCGGAACGGCTCGATGCGGTTGGCCGGAAGCAGTAGCAGCATCGACTAGCATCTGACGCGCTTCTGCATGGTTGGGATCGATGGAGACAAACTTTTCCAGCAGGACCATCGCTTTGGCGGGCTGTCCGGTGCGCAGGTAAGAGGCACCAAGAAAGAGCATGGCCGGCGGAATGCTGGGATTGAGCCTCAGTGCGCTCTCCAGAGGGGGGATTGCTTTAGCATCCTCGCCAGCCATATGCAGTGCCATGCCTTGATTCAGCAGGAGGCCAGGATTGTTGGGGATACTTTTGACGAGATCTGTGTAAAGAGCGGCGGCTTCGGCAAACTTGTTTTCGCCTAGGAGAGATTTTGCGCGATTTGCTTTTTCAGCCTGTGCGGGGCTTTGCGCCTGAAGCAGGGAAGCGGCCAGGAACAGGAGGGACAAGCGCATGATTCTATGTTGACAAAAAACAAAGGCGGCCTGCCGAAGCAGACCGCCTTTGTTTTGATTGTGAACCAGCTTAGAACTGCAGGCGAAGTACCAAGCGGAACTGACGTTCGTCAGAAGCGCTCAGCACACGCAGAAAGTTGGGATTGGTCACGTCGGTCGATGCGAAACCGGTCGACAGACGGCTATTGGTGAAGTTGTAGGCTTCCGCCCGGAAAGTCAGGGCGACTCGCTCAGTGATGGCAAAGTTCTTTGCCATTGTGAGGTCTGTACGGAACGAACCCGGGTTGCGTAGGCTGTTGCGGCCCATCGAGCCGAAGCGGCCCACTTCGCCGGGGTTGAGAATGACGCGCGAGAAAGCGCTAGTGTCGTAGAAGGTCTTGTCAGCGCCAATGCCTTCGGGACGGCCAACGTTGAGGTT
>JANXLY010000423.1 GCA_025354885.1 Acidobacteriota bacterium
TCGAGGGGCCATAGCCGTTCTTTTCCACGTGCGTCGCCATAGACGTTGTACGTGATGGCGCTGTTGCGGATCATCTGCTGGGCAGTCTGCCAGCGGCGATCAAATTCACCAACACCCATGTTGCGGAGTGAATCAGAAAAGCCTCGCCAGTGCGGACGAATCTCTCCACCCAGGGTCTGGAATTCATCCCAGTAGCCAGCCCCGGGGGTGTAATTCCAGTCAGAGATTTCGGGTGTTTCTTGTGTTCCTGTCTTCAGTTTCAATGGAGAAAGTTCAACGCCTTTGTATCTCTCATATTTCACCATGACCGGCTGCGGCGAGGGTGGGTCATAGAATAAATACATGCTTTTCCGTCTTGTGAGTGTCCAGCCGTGGCAATAGAAACTACAACACTTTTACGATGGCCAGATCCCGATGTCGCTCACCTGGCTTTGCTGCGTTCCGCCAATGTAGAGACTTTGGTGTTAGCGCAGGCGAACCCGGCGTTCAGCGAAGCCTCAAGTCGCGCCGGGATGCAAACGGTGCTCGCGGCAGAATTGCCTCCTGCGGTGACAGATGGGCTCTGGCCCGGCGTGCGCAGAGGTCTTTCACGTCGAGCCCGTGAGGTAGAAGTGGCGAGTGCGAGTAGTGAGCCATGGGTCGATGCAAATGGCTACCTCGTTGCATTCCATCGCGCACTGAAGCCAGCTCAGCCTGTGTTGCTCGCCTACGAAGCCAACGAGAAAGCCGGAGTCAAGCCGGATGTCGACACTCCTTTTGGCACCGTGGAGCTTGCGCTGGTTGAGGCAAGGGTTACAGGCGGCAACTTTGTGTTGGATTTGCCACAGCGCTTTCGCGAAAGGCTGCTTGCTGCAGATCCGAAGGCGATCGAGGCATGGCAATCGCTGGGAAAGACTACCGCCTGGCTGAAACAGAATGCCACTCTGTTTGGACATCCGGTGATGCCAGAAATCACTGCACTGGTTGAGCCTGGGGCGCCGACACGCGAGATCGCTAATCTTCTGCATCGTCGCGGAGCGAGCCCGCTACTCAAGAATGCAACTGAACCAGTGCACGCAGAAAAAGGAGCGCTCGCTATTGTCGCGGCCGGACTCAAAGAAATTCCCGCAGCCTGTTTTTCCAGCGCAGAGGCCGGCGCGATTCTCGTGATCGATAGGCCTGCTCCCAACTCCGCGAAGCTGATTCGTCAGGAAGCTGACAGGGCTTTCTATTCACTCGGAGCGGGCAAAGTAGTCGCCTACAACCGGCGCATCGCAGACCCGAGCGAATTCGCGATGGACGTGATCGATCTGATCACGCACAAGCGCCGTGCAACGCGTCTCTGGAACGTGCTCTCCGCGATTCCGCTGGCAACGGCAGGCCAGCGTGCGGGCGAAGCATTGCTGCACATCGTGAATTACGGATCGCCTGCGACAGAAGAATTTCAGGCTCACATTCAGGGCCATTTTTCGAAGGCAACACTACTCTCCCCAGAGAAAACATCGATGCCGCTAAAAACCGTGCGACGCGGTTCTTCAACTGAAGTCTTCGTCCCCTCACTACGGCGCCTCGCCGTTGTGCGATTCTCAAACTAAGGAATACCAATGGACATTACACGCCGTCAGATTCTCGCCATGGGAGCCGCAGGGCTTGCACCGATCCACATGCAGGGGGCTCGCATCCCCAAGTCGCAATTCGCAGTGCATCCGTTTGTTGCGGCGCACCCCAAAGCAGTCTTCATCAAACGGACCAATGTGCCGTCTAAGACCGATGCTGCTGCTAAATTGCGTGAAGGTTTGAGCTTTGCCCGCGAAGTCTTGATTCCTGTGGATACGGCTGGCGTGCCTGTCGGGAATCGTGTCATCCTCAAACCAAATTTTACGAGTGTCCGGAACAAACGCCCCGATGTGGAGAACTGGGGCACTGGCACCGACGCGCAGTTCTACGAAGGCATCGTGATGGGCCTCAAGGAACTTGGCGTAAAGAAGATGTCCTTTCTTGAAGCGAACGGATTCCACACATGGAACTATCGTGGCCTGATCGATATCAACGAGCGCCATGGCGTAGATATGAACGAACCCGAGCGTCGCGAACGCAATTTCCGCGACAGCTACGAGATGACCTGGACCAAGGTGCATGACCCTGTTGTCTACAAACGGATCCCCCATTTCGCACCCGTCAATGAGCCGGATACCTGGTTGCTGAACATCGCCAAGTGGAAGTCGCACGGCATGTGCATGACTCTCTCGACGAAGAATCTGCAGGGCCTGGTCGTGAAGCCTTTTGTCCGCTTCTGTCCCGGCTGGCGTATGGTCACTGGCGTACCGGCTTTCATGAAGCCCGACATCCATACGGAAGTCGAGCCAAGGGTCAATCGTTATTTTGAAAACCATCGGCAGCTTGGCTACGCCCGCTATGACAGTCGAGCCGATCTCAGCCCGATGAATCAGGAAATCTGGGCGCACAAGACTTGTGACAATTACCAGACTCTCAACCCTGGCTTGAACATCATTGAAGGCATCTATGGCCGCGACGGCGACGGCTTCGGCACCGGTGATGACCATTTGACCAACCTCGTCATGTTCGGCAAGGACCGCCTCACTCTCGACATGATCGGCATGTATCTGGGTGGCCACGAACCGGGCAACGTAAATCTCTTCCGCATTGCCAAAGAGCGCGGGCTCCTGTCCTCATTCAACCCCTGGGATGTCGAAGTCTTCGAGTGGGTGAACGGCAACCCCGTGCCTCGCAAGTTGAGCCAGCTCACGCGTACGCCGATGAATACTTACTATCTGCAAAAGGATGGCGAGCCCAAGTTCCACTTGGTCAACGAGAGATTTGACTACGACAAAGTAAGGGTTTGACAACAGCACCAGGGCATGCAAAACGGTACAGGCGTTATATGATGTCTGCACCATGCGACTCGCCAGCCTCTTTGTGCTTCCTGCGATGCTATGCGCCCTCGAACGTCCGGGCGTAGAGTTCAAGATCTTCCAATTCCCTGCCGACAAGATTCCACG
>JANXLY010000099.1 GCA_025354885.1 Acidobacteriota bacterium
CCGCGTCCGCCCAGACTTCAAAAGCACTCATATCGGGGATCGTCACCGATGCCAGCGGTGCCGCAGTGGTGAATGCCAAGATCACCATCACAGACGTCTCGCGGAATCAGGACTTCCGTTCCGAGACCAATTCATCCGGTGTTTACCGCGTGATTGAGTTGACGCCTAGCGTCTACCGCGTGACCGCAGAGGCGGTCGGCTTTCGCACCTATGTACTTGAATCACTTCGGCTGTCTACGTAGCAGAACGCAACACTGAACATCAAATTGGACGTCGGTGCGGTATCCGAGCGGGTAGAGATCACTGCCACTGGCCCACTCCTCGAAGCTTCGAGCGCAACGCTGAGCTCTGTGGTCGAAAACAGGAAGATCATCGAGTTGCCGCTCAACAACCGCAACATCTACTCGCTGTTGAAGCTGGTGCCTGGCATCACGCCTTCGACACCCAACAACGTCGAAAGCGATTTCTTCACCTCCACCATCCGCTTCTCCATCAATGGCGGTAAGGAATCGCAAAACGACATCCAGTTGGACGGCGTCACCGCCTTGGTGCAAAGTGACATTCAGGGCATCTACGGTGCCTCCGCCATCCCCTCTGTCGAAGGCATCCAGGAGTTCCGCGTGCAGACCAACTCCTACACCGCAGAATACGGTCGATCCGGAGGCGGTCAAGTGACTATGATCACCAAGTCCGGCACGAACGAATACCATGGCTCCGCGTTCGAATTTCTTCGGAACTCCGCCATGGACGCCAAGAGCTTCTTCCTCAACCGGAACAACGGCCGCAAGGCATCCCTGCAGCAGCATCAATACGGTGCCAGCGTCGGCGGGCGGGTGATCAAAGATAAGACCTTCTTCTTCGCCCTTTATGAAAAGCGCCTTGTAAAGTCCGGCAGCTTCTCCACCTTTACGGTCCCTACAGCCGCGCAACTAGCGGGCGACTTCTCCAACACACGCAACGCCAACGGCGCGGTAAGGCCGATCTTCGATCCCTTCACCACCCGCGTCAACCCCGACGATCCCACCAAGTTCATCCGTACTCCCTTCGCCGGGAATCGCATTCCTCAAACCATGATGGATCCCGTCGCTCTAAACGCTGTCAAGCTCTGGCCGGCGCAGAATCAGGCTGGCTCTTTGAACGCCAATCAGAACAATCTGGCCATCCAGAAAGTACCCATTTCGCCTACCAACCGCGCTGACTTCAAGGTCGATCACAACATCAGCCAGAACCGCCGCATGTTTGTCCGCTACAACCGCTTCAAACAGAACACTGCCGCAGCCGACTTCTGGGACAATGGCGCGGCCCCCAGTGACGGCGTCATGTACTGGGGCTCGCACAACGCGGCCATCGATTACACAGAGACAATCGGGGCCTCAACCGTATTGACCGTCCGCGGCGGACTGAGTCTGTTTGACGCCTGGCGCCCTGCCTTCACCTACGGCTATGACGTCACCAAACTTGGCTTGCCCGCTTCCCTTCAGGAAGTGACTCTCAAGACCGGTGCTCCCCGCATCCCGCGCTTCGACGTTCAGGATTTCACTTCCATCGGACCAAACAACGGCTCCACTTACAAAAGCAACAACGTCTCCTATACCCTCGTCGGCAACCTGACGCGAATTTCGGGCAAGCACAGCATGAAGGTCGGCGCGGAATGGCGCACCTTTGGCCTCGGCTTCGCTCAGTTTGGCAGTTCCCCAGGCAACTTCTCCTTCACTCGCGCGATGACGCAAGGACCTGATCCGCGCGTGGCCGGCAATGGAGACGGCTTGGCCTCGTTCCTGCTCGGCACCGGCACCAGCGGCGCCGCTACCCACCGCATCAAGCCCGCCGATTTGAGCCGCTACTATGCGATCTACGCGCAGGACGACTATAAGATCAACTCCAAGCTGACGCTCAATATCGGGCTCCGCTGGGAAATGGAAGGCTCCAACACCGAACGCTACGATCAGCAGACCGTTATGGATCCCTTCGCCAAGAACCCGCTCTCCGCCAAGACTGGCCTGGACCTCCGTGGTGTCTACCTCTTCGCAGGCGATAACCAGACTCTGGGCCGCCGTGGAGTCCGTGCCCTCGAACACAAGTTCAACCCCCGCATCGGCATCGCCTACCAGATGAACCAGAAAACAGTAATCCGCACCGGTTACGGCGTTTTCTACGGCGTGCCGAAGTTCGCCGCTACAGACCGCTGGACCGGCGCTCCTTACTCCAGCACCACACCCTGGCTCTCCACACTCGACGGCATCAACCCCACCAATCTCCTGAGGAATCCCTTCCCCGGGGGCTACGTGCTTCCAGTGGGCCGTTCTCTCGGCGAGATGTCCGGTGTCGGCTTCGCACTCAGCTCCGCCTGGGCCACTCAAATGAAAACACCCTATAACCAGCAGTGGAACTTGACTGTCCAACGTCATCTCACCAACCAAATGATGGTCGAAGTCTCCTATGCCGGAAACAAGGGCACCCACAACGAACTCCAGCAGGGAGATCTGGGCCAGCTCCGTCCCGAACAACTGACGTCGTCCAACCGTCTGCTCGATCTGGTTCCCAATCCGTTCTTCGGCTTGATAGACCCGGCTAGCGTCATGGGCGCGGCCACCGTGCAGCGTGGCCGCCTGCTGCGCGGCCAGTACGCCCAGTTCACCAGCGTCGGCCCCGGATCTCCAGCATGGGGTAACTCCAACTACCACGCCTTGCAGACCCGCTTTGAACGGCGCTTCGGAGGCGGCACCAGTATGGGCCTCGGCTATACGTGGTCCAAGACCATCGCTGACTCTTCGGACGGTATCTGGAACGACGGCCAGGGCACCATGCGCAACTGGTTCTGCCGTCAGTGTGAACGCTCCCTAAGCTCCTACGACGTGCCCCACCGTATGGTCGTCAACTTCAACTATGAGTTGCCCTTCGGCAAAGGCAAGAAGTTCGGCTCGAAAATGCACGGGATCGCCAACGGCATCATCGGTGGCTGGCAGACGAACGGCGTCTTTACCATCAACTCCGGTCAGCCGCTCATCTTCAGCCAGACGACAAATAACAGCTTCTCCTTTGGAGGCTATCAGCGGCCCGATGCCGTCGGCGGCGATGCCCGCGTTGCCGTCCGCTCGATCGACAGGTGGTATGACACGACGCAGTTCAAGGTCGCCAAGGATTACACCTTTGGTAATTTGGGCCGCACCCACTCCAACCTCCGCAGCGATTTCACCCGCGGCCTGGATTTCTCAATGTTCAAGAACACCAGTCTCACTGAACGGATCAATCTACAGTTCCGTGCAGAAGCCTTCAACCTTACGAATACGCCCGTCTTCTCCGCGCCAAATAACAACGCGGAATCTGGCGCCTTCGGCACAGTCACCGGCCAGAGTAACGGCCCTCGTACGGTGCAGTTGGGCCTGAAGATACTGTTTTAACTGGAAGCTGGCGCCTGCCCATTTGAGAAAGGGCCCGTCTCGCTGCTTCGGCAGCCAGACGGGCCCTTTGTTTTGGACAGGCAAGGGCTATGCCGACAGTTGCGGCTGTCCCGGATCGCGGTGAATCCATTTGAAAGCGGGTATGGAGTTTTTCCAAAAGTACTTCTCTGCGGCTGGGCGGCCTTTCGCCATGAAATAGCTCTGTAGAATTTCGATGGCAGCTTTGTTCCGCCCCGCGTAAATGAGATAGTCTTCGCCGAAGATGTCCCAGAGGAAATCGATAACGGGCTTGTAGTCGTTAGCATCTGGAGGAGTGCCCGGAGTGGCACCCCGAGGACGGTACAGTCCGGACATTTTGACGTAGACCTTGCGCTTACGCAGTTCTTCAAGATCGGCAGTATATTGTTTGCGGATTGCGGGGTCGGCAGGGATACCCAGCGCCTGCTGGTGGCCGAGAACGATCCGCAGATCAGGGACCTTGTCGATCAGCCGAAGCGTGGCGCGGGTGAGATCAACGCGCGGGTTGGCAACTTCGAGCGTGAGCCCTGTAGCGGCAAAGGCCTTCATGTTTTCGATGAGTTCGGGACGATCAATGGCGGCGACCAGATCATGAACAGGCCAGACGTTGCCATAGCGAATACCGAGGAAGAGCTTGTTCTTGCGGTAACGGTCGAGGTATTCTCGAAATTCTGGTTTGAGGGGATCGAGGTTGCCGATCATGCCGGTGATCAGCGGCTCATTTTCGATGATCATGAGCACCCAGAGGTTGTCCTCAACCCAGGGGCTGGCTTCCACTTTGATACCGCCGACAATGCCGAGAGGAATGGCCGATTCGCGAAAATGTTTGGGGAGGAAGGGCGGCGCGTTGGGAGTGAAAGGGAAGGGTGCACCTTGGGGACGGGTCTGATCGTAGAGATGGAAGTGGGTGTCGATGATTGGAATCATCGGCGGCGCAGCAGCGGCGAGTGCAACGCTGGACGCAGCCAAAAAACCACGGCGAGTGCTTGAGGCATCGATCATTCGGGGCGAACTCCTTGTAGCAGCATTGTATATCGGCCTGCACCCACACACCCCTGCGCCATAATGACCCTGATGAGCACACGGCACTCCTTGCTGCCATTCAAAAAGCATTTGCCATCGAGCAGGAGTTTTTGGTTTCAAGTTGGCAATGAGCCAGCGCTGGTATGACTTCAGCATCACGGTGACCAACGCGCCGCAATATCGTCGGCGCTACGCAGGCTATGTGGAGAACGGCCAGCCTGGCACCAGCGATCCCGCAATGGCTGGGTCGCGAGTCAGAAGCTGCACCCCCTCACAACCGCTTCACCTCCGCCAGCGTCTCCATCACATCCTTTGAAGGGATGTACTCCATCGCCACAAACCCGACGTACCCGCTTTCCCGAATCGCCCGAAACACATTGCCAAAATGAATCTCACCCGTCCCCGGTTCATGCCGCCCGGGCACATCAGCAACATGGATATGCCCGATATCCGCGACATGTTCGCGAAACGTCTCAATCAGGTTCCCCTCCATAATCTGCACATGATACAGGTCGTACAGGATCTTAAGATACGGGCTCCCCACCTCACGCACCATCTCGAACGCCTCTGGCGTCCGGTCAAGAAAATACCGCGAGTGGTTATCTCCCTTCGGATACAACGGCTCAATCTTCGCCAGCGTATTGATCACTTCCACAATCATCGTCACTCCGAACTTCGCCACAATATCGTGTGCCCGTTTCAACCCCTCCACCATGCTCGCGTGCATCTTCTCCCGTGTCATCCCGGGCACGCGAAATCCCGATAAAACCACAATCTTCTTCGACTCAAACCGCTGCGCCGCTTCTGCCGAAGCCTGGATCTCCGCGAGAAAGCCCGCCCGCTCCGCCGGGTCGCACAGTCCCATCCCCACCGGGTTCACACCCTTGTTCCCCACCAGACAAACACACTCGAGTCCCAGCTTCCGCTGCAGCGGCACGATCACCCGCGCATCCGCCGCCCGCCAGTCGCCAAACTCGTAGCCTTGATACCCTGCCGCCGCTACTCGCTCCATCTGCTGCGCCAGCCTGAGCCCGGGGAACAATGGCTCCACACGTACCGACAACTTCAATTTCCCCGCCGCCGCCGCAGACATCCACGGCAGCAGCAACAATCCTCTGCGTAGCATGACGACTGGTATATCATGACTGCCAGGAATCCCCTGCAAATGAAGCTCCTCGCCCTTATGATCCTCCCCCTGATTGCCGCCCACGCCCAGAACATCCGCGTCGTCAAATTCTCAGAATCCGAGCCCTTCCGCATGGGCGAAGTCACTTCTCGTCGGATCATCCATCCGGGCATCGGCGCAAAGAAAACCACGCTCAATCTTTCCGTCTCCCGCAACGGTGCAGAGTTCGCCCAGCACGTCCACGACTACTCAGACGACACCATCCTCGTCCTCAACGGCGAAGTCAATCTCCGTCAGGGCGAATCCCTCCATCTCTTCAAAACCGGCGAAGTCGCCTTCGTCCCCACCGGCCAGATCCACGGCACCATCACCGCCGGCACCGGCGACACAACAATGATCAGCTTTCAAAATCCACCGGACCTCATCCTCTACACCGGCGCACGCGATTCGAAGAAGGCAGGCAACGCGCCGCCCAAAGGCGACATTACCCCCGGCGCCGTCAAGTATGTCCGTTTCGATAAGAGCAACGGAGAATTCACCAACGCTGCCCTCGGTTCAAAGCGCGCTACCGGCTCCCGCTATCTCCTCAAAAAAGGCAAGAAATTCAAGACCGTTGTGGAGGCCGATGGCGAACAAGTCCTCTTCGTCTGGCGCGGCAGCATTCGCGTCAACGACGGCACAAAATCCTACACTGCCGGTGAACGAGACACCGTCTTCATTCAGGGCAGCGCCAAGCTCGAAGTTGTCGCCGACACTCTGTCAGAAATCATTCAGGTCCAGGCTCCATGACACGCCGCCACTTCTCTGCCTCCCTCCTCGCCGCAGCCCCTGCTGGCAAAATCAAGTGCGCCATGATCGGCACCGGCCACGGTCACGCCCACAGCAAAATTCTCGCCCTTCAAAGTATGGCCGAATACGATTTCGTAGGCCTCGCCCGCCCCGAGAAAGACGACCCCGCCATTGGCCCCGTCTTTGACAAAGTCCGCCCCCTCACCGTCTCCCAGATCTGCAACGACCCGTCCATCGAAATGGTGGCCCTCGAATTCGCCGACGCCGAACACAACCTAAGCTATGCCCAGCAATGCATGGACGCCAAAAAGTGGCTTCATCTCGACAAGCCTCCCGGTGCCAGCCTGAACGCTCTGCGCAAACTCCTCAACGACGCCAACACCGCCAAGCGTCATGTCCAGATGGGTTACCAGTGGCGTTATCACGCCGGTATTGAAGCCGCAATGGAGGCCGCCCGCAATGGCTGGCTCGGCCGCGTCCACCGCTTCCGCGCCTCCATCGAAAAACCCATCCTTGCTGACGAACGCCGGCACCTGGCGAAATATAAAGGAGGCATGATGTTCTCCGAGGGTTGCCACTTGATTGATCGCGCGACCACCCTCCTCGGCAAGCCCATCCGCGTCAACGGCTTCATCCGCCACCACGGCACTGACGCCGACACTCTCGCTGACAATAACCTCGTCGTTCTCGAATACCCGAATGCCCTCGCCGAAATCTCTATGGCCGCCTTCGACCCCCACGGCAACCAGCATCGCTACGTCGAAATCCTCGGCAGCAACGGCTCCATCAAAGCCTCTCCATTTAATCCCGTCGGGCTCACCGTCACTCTCAAAGAAGCTGCCGGACCCTACACCAAAGGCCAACAGTCCCTCGTCCCTCCGGACCCTCCCGGTCTCCCCTACACCCCCGATTTCCGCATTCTTGCCTCCATCCTTCGCAATGGTGCGAAGCCGGACTACACCGCCCAGCACGACCTGATGACCCACGAAGTTCTGCTCACCGCCTGCGATATGCTCTAAGCAATCATGCCCAGCTTCTCGCGCCGCAACGTCGTCCAGGCCGCCGCCCTCGTGCCCTTCCAGACCATCAACTCCAGTGCCCAAAACAGCACCATCAAAGTCGGCCTCATCGGTGCTGGCAACCGGGGTTCCTATACTGGCTCGCTCATCGCAAAAGACCCGCGCGTCAAGGTCACCGACATCTGCGACGTAGTTCCCGAAACCCTGGCCGCCGCAAAGAAAAAGATCGGCAACCCCGACGCCAAAGAGCACTCCGACTTCCGCGAAGTCCTCGCCAGCGATGTCGATGCAGTGGTGATCGCGACACCGGTGTATCTGCACCCCGATCACTTCGAAGCCGCCGTCAAATCCGGCAAGCACATCTACATGGAGAAACCCGCCGGTCTCGACGTCGCCGGCTGCAAGCGCGTCATGAGGGCAGCTGATAGCGCCAACCGCAAACAGAACATCACCTTCGGCTTCCAGCAGCGCTATGGCGGCGTATACGTCAAAGCAAAGCAGTTCCTCGAATCGGGTGCGATCGGCAAGGTGCGCGAAGTCCACGGCGAATTCCTCAAGTTCGCCTTGAAAGGCGATGAACCCGCCCTCCCCCTCCCTCGCAACGAGAAGGAAAAGCTGGAGCAGTGGAAGTTATGGCGTTCCACCTTCGGCGAAGTGATCGTCGAGACTTACGTCCACAACCTCGACGCGATCAATTGGTTCCTTGGCGCACATCCGCTCAAAGCCATCGGCACTGGTGGCCGCACAGTAGAAAAGCGCGGTGATCTCCTCGATCACCTCTCGGTCACCTACGACTATCCCGACAATGTGCAAATGACCTTCATTGGTTCACAGATGACGCCCAGGTTCTTCCGTTCCAACCGCGAGCGCTACATCGGCGACAACGGCGTGATCGAAACGGCCCGCGAATACTGGACCTACAACACCGGCAGCGGCCCTGTGACTGAGAAGGCGGGCCACGAAATCACGATCGATGCATTGACGCAGTTCGTTAGCAACGTCACCACTGGCAAGCCCGAAAACGTAGGCGTCCGCGCCGCCGAAAGCACGCTAACCAGCATCCTCGGCCAAATGGCAATCGATAAAAAACGCGAAGTCACCTGGGACGAAATGATGCGCAGTGCCTGATGGAAGCAATTGCTCAGCGCTACTTCCCGCTCGACGCTTCGCACTGTTGCCGAAAATTGAAAGCGATCGATGGGGCGGCTAGAGCGGAAGGACTTTCAAGCCTGGGATCATTTTGAAGTGGCGAACATTGCTGGTTCCGATGGCGTAGTCGTAATGCAGCGCTGTGATCCCGATCAGCAGATCGGCGGTCGCGATGACTAATCCCACCTTCTTCATGTCGGAGTCAATCCTGGCGGCCAGCACGGCCATCTCACGCGTGAACGGCTCGACCGGCAGGATGGCCAATACCTCATCGAGGTAGCGACGTCGCTTGGCTGCGGCTTCGGGTGTGTTGGCGCGGTGCCAGCCGTGCTCCAACTCCATCACGGAGATGCAAGACAGCGGGAACTCGGCTTCGGAGTACTCGGCGGCTAATGACGCCAGAACTTGACTTACCGGTCGCTTCTCCCGCTCCGCCCCAATGAGCACACTGGAGTCGAGGACTAATCCCATGCGGGCGGCTCGAACGAGTCGCGGCGGGCGTCAATGCCTGCCTGCAAATCCCTGGCGAAGTCTTCATCGGGGATGGGCGCGTAGCCAATTCTGGATTCGTAGGCCTTCGCCAGATCGATGCACTCGCTCAGCTTTCGGCCTGGCTTCCTCCCTTCGAACTGGCCAGGCGCGGACGATTTCAGCACGGCGATCGGTCGGTGATCCTGCTCGATGACGACCTCGACGCCTTGCTGAACCTTGACCAGCACGGCATGAAGATCGCGAGCCACTTCGGCTTCGCTCATGTGTACAGTTGCCATCTTCCCCATTATTGCGCGTCCTCCTCGTCTTCGCAAAACTGGAACCGCAGCAAAGCCGGAGAAAAGACAGTCCCAGTTGGAGGGGGCAATTTCTGGTGCTTGCTAAGGGGTCAGTTTTACAGGATTGGCGACACCATGAAGGCCAGTGTACGATGAAGTCAGTGTGATCGCATTGGAATCCTTGCTCAAAGGCATGAGCCTCAAGCACGAAGCCCGCCGTTGGCAGACCGTCTCAAACCGAAGCGAAAGGAAGTAACTCTCATGGCCCTCGACCTCCAACAAGAACTGAAGCAAGCCCACGCCCTGCTCGACCAACTTCCCCCAGCCAAGCTCGGTGCTGTCCGCTCCCTGCTCGAAGTTATGCTCGATGACGACGAGGACGAGGAACTCACCGAGGAAGATCGCCGCGCCCTGCGCGCCTCCGCTGAGTACTTTCGCAATGGTGGACAAGGCATCCCCTTCGAACAAGTCGTCGCCGAACTCGGCTTCACCATGGAGCAAATTCGCGGCGCTCGCCCCAAAAAGTAGCCGTGAAGAAGATTCACTTTGAACCTGAGGTCCCGGCCCAGGTCCGCGCCATTCCACAGCACGTCGCCATGACCATTCTCGAAGCCATCCACCGCTACGCCGACACCGGAGCCGGTCGCGTGAAGCCCCTCTCCAGCGAGTTCGAGGGCTTCCTGCGACTGCGCGTCGGCAGCCATCGCGTCGTCTTCAAAGAGACCGCCGACGGTATCAGCATTCATCGCGTCCTCGATCGCAAAGACGCCTACCGCTAAATCGCCGCCAAGGCGGAAAAAGGACCTTCCAAGTTCGTCCAGGGAGTTCTGAGAACTTCCAATGCCCCAAGTTGCTAAATTGCACAGAAGACCTCGTGCTTCCCTTGCTGAACAAGCGTTTCGCCATAGATTAGTTCGCCATCTGCGAGTTGATACGGAAAGTACACTTCTACCGAGTAGCCGCCTGAATGTTCGAGGTTTACTTGAATGGCGTCACTCTTCTCAACGGAGTTCGGCAATGTTATCGATACATCGAAAACGACTGCAACCGCCTTACACTCTCCTCGACTCGCCATTGCTCTGAGCGAATCATTCAGGACAAAAAGCAAGTCTCTGGATTTCGGGCGATCCGTGTCTGAGTCGGCGGCTCCTATTTGAGTGATTGATCCGTCCAGACTCATGCAGCCGCCGTAAGGATAGAACTCCCCGTGCTGTTCCAGCATTCTCTCAGCTACGGGAAGCACTGCATTCATCAGAATCTCAGACTCAGATTTAGGTGTCATTGCGGTGGCCCAAGATCGTCTCGGCGGATAATCCTCGTAGGGGGTTGTTGGGTTGGTTTCGTGACGTGTGTATTGGTCCCCGTCACAATCACGTGCTCTCGGCCCGTTTGCCCCGCAACTTGCCGTTGAATCTTCATCTGTTATGTATTGCTGACTACTTTCACATCTTTTATGTCCCCGACCACCGTGCTGGTGTTGATGTCAGGAATCGATCTTCCAGCCGTGCCATTGACGGGCGTCGTATTCTTCGTCAACCCCATATCATTGAGGACTCTTGCCTCATTCGCCGCACCACGGGCGGCATTCCGTGTGACAAGTGGCACTTCGGCTGCTGTTACGCTCACGGCCCTTGCGGCCCCCAGTTCAGCCAAAGGCGACAGGAGCATCACAGCATTAGCTGCTTCCATCCCCTGACGCTGGTCTATGTTCGTCGCCGTGAATGCGTCTGGCACCAAATCGCCGAAGACTCGCTGACCGCCATTGAATGGAGCCACAAGTCCGTCAGCCAACCGATTCGGGAGGTTGACGAGACCACTAGTGAAAGAGTTAGCAACCGCACCCACACCGCCTAGCACATAGTTCGCACAACTGACCGCACCCTGGAAGCAGTCTCGTCCATTCGGGTCGGTGTTCTTGAGCGGATTGTTGCGAACGTAGACATACAGGTTCCAGCTTTGCGGATCAATTGTGTGTTGATCGGCGAACGGCGCATCGGGACTCGTAAACCGCCCCTGCGCCGCAGACAAATACCTTGCCCCAAAATAATCCAGCCCCGTCTCCGCATCCCTCTCTTTGCCGGTAAACAAGTGCATTACTGAAACCCAATTCTTCTACCTAGAATACAAACGAAGAATAGAAGCGGGAACGAAATTACCGACATCAGCAGGGTAGCAGGGCCCAGGTAGGCATGTTCGGGCGAGCCAAGTTGAATTGATCGATAGCAGACGAACCCTAACAAAGTCACGAAGGGGTTCGCAGCTGCCCAGAACTCTCGACTCTTGCTCACCGAAAGGCGAGTTGAGAATCGCCCTATTAAATAGAAGCCTAGGCCGATAAGAGGGAACTGCATCGTAATAGCGAGCCACATTGCGTTTGGATGGTTGAAGTCAACCTCATACCAGTCTGAGGGCACCCCAAGTGAAAGTGCGACACGGTGCCCTGCAAAACCAGCTATTAATAACCCAAAAAAAGTCGCGCATGTGCCAAAGAACGCCAAGGTTGAAAGCCGCAAGGTTATAGAGCTCACGGCTCTTGCCTTTCTTTGTCCCTTTCAGCCTGCCTTTGCTCTTCCTGGGTATTGAATCTCTTCCTTAGCGCAGTCGCTTGCTTTTGAGAGAACGTTAGATTGGGATTGAAAAGCCAATCAACACTCGCAGAGCCAAACATTGCGTTGTCAGGGCTCTCACTATGTCCCACAAAGACATCGTGTCCAAGTTCGTGCGTCATAAGGTTCGCCAATCCCACTACGGCCTTGTCCTCATCGCCTGCCTTCTGTTGCACCTGCGATGCATCCACAGCTGAAGATGCGTTAAAGTTGCGCCCAGCTTCGCCCTCCTTTATCCCGCTATTGAGCAGTCCTTCACCTTTGCGGGACGAACGTACCTCTGCTAGGTGCGAATGTTGCGATCCTGTAACAAATCCCAATAGCCCAACGAGACCTTGTCGTGCTTGGTCGCTAGCGCTTGGAACACCCTGTCTAACCTCAAAACTGACATTCTGGACTCCGGCTGATTTAAGGCGAGCAACTACAATATTGGCGGCTCGCTGAACAGTGTCTCGGCTGTATTGAGAGGAGTTGTAAACTGCCAGGCGAAGCTCTCGGCCATCAGGGTCGATATAAATCATTGGATTGTTTCTCACGTAGGCGTATTGGTTCCACTGTTGAGGATCATAAACTCGTGCCTTTGTCATAAACACGGGATCGGGGCTCGTAAACCTACCCTGCGCCGACGACATATACCGCGCTCCAAAGTAATCCAGCCCCGTCGCCGCGTCCCGCTCCTTCCCCGGTAAACTTCTGCTTAACCCCATTCGCAGTCGCACCGTATCCGTCCACCAAATGCCGATTGCCATAACTCGCACTTCCGGCGATCTCCTCTCCAAAGGGCCAGTAGTCGTAGCGGCCGCTAACCGCGCGTGTGCTGCTCGTCACGAGTCTTGTCGATCCCAGGGCATCGGTCGTCAGATACTGCGTTCCAGCACCTTGCGCAGTGCCGCCTTCCTCGGCCACCAGCGCTCCACCGGCCCTTTGGAGAGGAGATCGCCGGAAGTGCGAGTTATGGCAATCGGCATTTGGTGGACGGATACGGTGCGACTGCGAATGGGGTTAAGCAGAAGTTTACCGGCAAGGAACGGGATGCCGAGACGGGGCTGGATTACTTTGGGGCTCGGTACATGTCGGCGGCGCAGGGAAGGTTTACGAGTCCTGATCCCCCACTTCTTGACCAGCACATTGATGATCCGCAGTCATGGAACCTCTATGCCTACGGTCGAAACAATCCTCTTCGGTATGTCGATCCGACCGGAAACGCAATCGAACTGTTGGGCGATGAAGAGGCTCGGAAGAAGGAACTCGCCCTACTTCAAAAGTCGCTTGGCAATGACAAAGCTGCGTCCCGTGTATACATCAACGAAGTCAAGGAAGGCGACACGACCCGCTACTTCGTGGGAATCAAAGGAGATGTTGGCAGCTTCATGAAGATGGGCGACACGTCTCACGACCTTGCCAACTTGGTGGAGCACAAGAATGTCGTCGAGTTTGGGCTTACCTCACAAAACCTTGCTCAGTTTGGCGGGGCTGTGACTTACGAGAAGGGTGAGGTTGGAAACGCCAATATTCGGGTGCTGGTCAACCCAGACCAAATGGATATTACCAACCGCAATCTAAGCCCGAGCAGCATCCTTGGTATGTCGAGATGGGAAGGTCAGGATCGGCGTCCTCGGTGGAATGTGAATGACTTTACTCCCGGTGTCGCCGCTTGGCACGAGTTCGGTCATGCCTGGGGCTTCATCAACGGCAGACCCGGCTCGGCGACAAATCCAGAGGCGCTTGAGTGGGAAAACCGGATGAGAGAACAACTGTATGGTCCTCTGGGACCACGCAATGCACGACGCATCCGGCACTAAGTGAGGCATCTGTGAGTATCAGGCGATTGCCCGTGATGTTCCTGATGGGAGGACTCCTTGTAAAGGCCCTCCTGGTCATTCTTTGGAGAGTATCCAAAGGGCCTGAATTTACGGCCCTCCTGACAACATACGATCCTGGTGCGTTCACGTTTGCCGAGAAAGGTGCTGCCCTGTTTTTCGATCAGCGGCGCATTGCCCCCACACCTGGCGAATCTGCCCTGTTTGAAGTGCTCTTGGTTATTGGGTTTGGGCTTGAGTGTATGTTGGTCGGCTTGATTGTGCGCTGGTTTCTGCAACGGGATGGGGGGCCAGCATCGGCGAAAGTTTAGGACCACTCCTCGTTAACAACCGACCACGAGGCCACGGCGTTGGACTTCGAGTTGCACCGCATAGAAGTCCGCTTGGAGCAAATGAATGGGGCCGTGGTTGGCGTCGATGAACGGCGTGATGAATTTGAGCTATGACGGTGAGGGGCGGATCTCGGTGGCCACGAACACGGGCAATGGTGTGGTCACGCACGATTACGACGCACAGGACCGGCGGGTAAAGACGACGGTGTCGGGGAACGCCAAGGTGTTCGTCTATGATGCTGGTCGCGATCTTTCGGCTGAGTATGGAGGCGTTGCCTCCTCCACCGGCACAGAGTTTCTGACCGGCGATCACCTTGGCAGCATTCGGCTAATCACAGACGGTTCCGGGGCAGTGAAGCAACGCAGGGACTACGCCCCGTTCGGCGAGGAATTGATTACGACGACAAGAACGGCGGGTATTGGGTATGGAGGGGGGCTCGAACCTAGACAAAAGTTTACGTGGAAGGAGCGGGACGCGGAGACGGGGCTGGATTACTTTGGAGCGCGGTATATGAGTTCGGCGCAGGGGCGGTTCACGAGTGCGGACCCGAAACTGTTCCCAGATGCCACCTTCGATCCTCAGAGTTGGAACAAGTACGCCTACGTGCGCAATAATCCCTTACGCCTAGTTGATCCGAACGGTGAGGATTGGAAGGACGTGGCTAGCGGTTTCATGAATGCCTTCAATACAAATCAAGTGTTGGGCATTGGACGAACTGAAGGTGGCAACAACGATTTCAGGACTGGGCAAGCCTTCGGCGACGGTGCATCATCGATTCAAGGCGTGGCGGAAATGCTTCTCGGC
>JANXLY010000017.1 GCA_025354885.1 Acidobacteriota bacterium
TCAAATGTTCCGGCATGTTCTGGACCTTGCGTGGTGCCAACGCCATCATTGCCCTGCGTTGTTCTCAACTTAACAGCCGATTCGAGGATTACTGGGCTGCTCGCCGCGCGGCGTAATCCTAACTTTCATGTCGCACACCCCAGGCCAACTGCGAGCAATGCAACACTTGAGACCAGAAACAATGGACTGCGGCGCAGTCGGCGATAGGCAACTTTGAAATCGCGCAGAATGCCGTCCAGGCCGCCCAGCAGATCAGTGTCACTTGCCAGTTCTTGTTGACGAAGCACGTTGCCATAGCTCTCACGCGCCTTGCGCACGGCTTCGGATGGAGAAAGGCCTTGATCCATCAGTTCCTGCTCCCTCATCTCGAGGTGAAAATGAGCTTCTTCTTCTGCCCGCAGGCGCGCCTCATCATTGGTGAAGAGTGTGTTTTTAAGTCGATTGAATATGCCCATGGCACGAGTCCCCTTCCCTATGCCGATTCGAGTACAAAGGCGACACCGCGTGTGATGCGCTGCCAGCTTTCGAGTTCTTGTTCCAGCTGTTTACTGCCTGCTTTTGTGAGCTGGTAGAAGCGTGCGCGGCGATTGGAATCGGTCAGACCCCAATGGCTCGAGATCCAGCCGTCTTGTTCCATGCGGTGCAGGGCAGGATACAAACTGCCTTCTTCCACACGCAAGAGTTCCTGACTCATTTGCTGGATGCGACTGGCTATGGCATATCCGTGCATTTCGCCAAGAGCCAGAGTCTTGAGGACCAGCAGCGAAAGACTGCCGGAGAGCGCGTCGTTCTTTGATTTTGCAGACATTTCCGATACCTAGACTTCTAGACGTAGGTTTCTAGGCAAAGGTTCAAAACATTTCTCAGAGATTGCCGCGGAGCTCCTGTTCGCGTTCGATTGCTTCAAATAGGGCTTTGAAGTTTCCCTTGCCGAAGCTGCGGCTGCCTTTGCGCTGGATCACCTCGTAAAAGAGTGTAGGGCGGTCCTCCACGGGCTTGGTAAAGATCTGGAGCATGTAACCTTCTTCGTCGCGATCGACGAGGATACCGAGCGCGGCAAGTTCGTGGATCGCTTCATCAATCTCTCCGATACGGGCAGGAAGTTCGTCGTAATAGGACTTGGGCACGCGGAGGAATTCGACGCCACGGGACTGTAGCGCCTGAACGGTAGTAACGATGTCCGGGGTGGACAGGGCGATGTGCTGCACGCCTGGGCCACCGTAGGCTTCGAGATATTCTTCGATTTGCGATTTGCGGCGGCCTTCAGCGGGTTCATTGATGGGGAATTTGATCCGGCCATTGCCGCCCGCCATGACCTTGGACATGAGTGCGGAATATTCCGTAGAAATGTCGGCATCGTCGAAGTGCTGGTAGAGCGAAAAGCCCATGACGTCTTCGTAGAATTGAACCCAGTGATCCATCTGGTTCCAGCCCACATTTCCAACAATGTGATCGATGTGGGCGAGCCCGACGGAGTGAGCTATGGGATCAGGAGAAGGCGTGGTGACGTAGCCGGGGAGGAAGGTACCGCGGTAATTCTTTCGCTCGATAAAGGAGTGGACGGTGTCGCCATAGAGGGCAATACTGGCGATGACAACTTCGCCGTCTGCGTCCTGGCGGCAGTCGATTTCTCCGACGGCAACTGCACCGCGTGCCAAGGTTGCGGCCAGAGCCGCGCGAGCATCGTCGACAGTGAGCGCTACCGACTTTACGCCATCCCCGTGGCGGCGGAGTTCTTCAGCAGCGCCGAGTTGAGGCCGAAGCGGAGTTGTGAGAACGAAGCGAATCTTGCGTTGCTCGAGGACATAGCTGACGAGGTCTCGCGAACCGGTTTCCGGGCCTTTATAAGCGACAAGGGAGAAGCCGAAGGCGGTGCGATAAAAATGTGCGGCCTGCTTTGCGTTGCCGACATAAAACTCGAGATGGTCGATGCCCTGGAGAGGAAGAAAGTCGGGTCTCATACGCTGACCAGTACCTGCTTGAGAGTCTCGATCAGAAACGCGTTTTCATCGTCGGTACCGATTGAGATGCGGATTGCATTGGGAATGCCGAAGCTGGCGAGGTGGCGGATGATGACCCCACGTTCGACGAGCGACTGCGTGAGATGTTGCGCCTCCTCAATACTTTTGAGAGGCAGCATCAGAAAGTTTGCTTCGCTGGAGAGAGGATGGAAGCCCATCTCTTCAAGACCCCTCGTGACCATGCGCATTCCACGAGCATTGTGCTCGAGGGAGCGATGGAGAAATTCCCGATCCGCAAGAGCACCGATACCGGCGGCGCTGCCCAGTGTGGATGGCTCAAAGGGAAGTTTGACCTTCATCAGATTGGCGATCAACTCTTCGCGGGCAAAACCATAGCCGATGCGGACTCCTGCGAGGCCATAGATCTTCGAAAAAGTGCGTAGCGTGATGACATTGTCGTAGCGATAGAACATCGAATCGGGATAGCGGGCGTTGTCTTTGGCGTACTCAAAGTAAGCTTCATCGAGAATGATGAGCACGCGTTCGGGAACGTGTTTGTAGAAAGCGTCGAAATCCTGTTTGGAGAAGATTGTGCCAGTGGGGTTGTTTGGATTGGCGAGGTAAATGATTTTGGTGCGGTCTGTGATGGCCGCAGCAAGAGCGGTGAGATCGAGGTGCCAATCTCCCCGGAGTGGAACAGTGCGATAGGAGATGCCACGACCACGGGCAAGAACTTCAAAACCAATGAAAGTACCTTCGCTTGTGAGAGCCTCGTCATCGTCGCAAAGAAAAGTGCGAACGATGTTTGCCATGATGCCTTCGCTGCCGGAGCCAGTGATGACATTTTCAACTTTGGTGCCGAATCGTTCGGCGAGTTTAGATCGGAGGTCGAGTCCGGTGGGGTAGAGGTGGAGGTGGTCGAGAGCATCGCGCATGCGGGCAACTGCAAATGGCGAGGGTCCAAGCGGATTCTCGTTGGAGGCGAGTTTGATCACGTGCCGCAAGTTATAGGTGCGGGCAACTTCTTCCATGCTTCGGCCAGCAACGTAGGGGCTTAGCGAGGCCACCGACGGAGGCACCAAAGCTCGATTCGTGGAGCTCATACATTCAGTTTGACGCGAATTCGAGAGAGAAAATTTCTTTGTGTTCCGCACCTACCTTTCAGATCCATGAAATTGATGAGTTTGCTTTATCTGTTCTGCTTTTTTGCGCCGGTAGCATTTTTGATTGGCTACATGGTGGGAGCGCCGCGGCCGGTAGCGCCGGTGCTGGATTTTCGCAGTATAGACGCTCGTGCAGTGCCGGTGTCGGCAATTGACTTGAATCGCAGCGACGGTATCATCCTGGCGAAGGAAGATCACTGGCTGATACCGAATCAGGCATTCAAGAAGCAATAAGAATGCGAAGATCCTTTACCATGCAGGGATGCACGAGATTTATCTGATTCGCCACGGGCAGGCGGGGTTGCGTAGCGACTATGACCGGTTGTCGGATCTGGGACAAGAGCAGGCAGGGCTTTTGGCGGAATGGTTTGCAGCTCAGGATATCCGTTTTGATCTGATCTTGAGTGGGGGACTCAGAAGACAGCAGGAGACGGCGGCATTTCTTTCTCCAGCAGCTCAGGTGGATCCGCAGTGGAATGAGTTCGACCTGGATGCCGTATATGCAGCGATTGCACCGCGACTGGCTGCGTTGGATGACGAGTTCAAGGCGGAATACGAAACGTTGCAGTTAGAGGCAGCCGACCCGAGCCATGCCGTGCACCGGGCATGGCGGCCAAGTGACTTGAAGGTAGTGCGAGCCTGGATATCGAGTCGATTTCCAGTTGAGTGTGAAAGTTGGCCACAGTTCCATTCCAGGATTCTGGATGCGTTTGAGGGGCTGAGTGAGCGCGGACCCACAGGTCGAATCGCGCTGGTCAGTTCTGCCACGCCGATTGCGATTGCTACTGCAAAGTTGTTTGAGGCACCAGTGCGGCAGGTTTTTGAATTGGCCGGTTCCTTACAGAACACTTCGTTCAGCGTATTCCGGAATCGAGGGACGGGCTGGGCCCTCGCGGGCTTTAACCACACACCCCATCTGGCGGAAGAAAAGAATCGCACGCTACGCTAATGGCCCGGCAATCGTGCGATTCTGATACGTGAATGTCTGCAGCCGCTGTCACTCCCGAGCTGGAACGCGAATCTATTGAGGCGCATGAACCGATGTTTCATGTGGTGTTGCTCGATGACGATGCACACACCTACGACTATGTAATAGAGATGCTGCAGAAGCTCTTTTTTTTCAGCTTTCAAAAAGCGCTGGATCATGCCTCTGAAGTGGATGAAAAGGGACGTACGATTCTGATGACCGTGGAACTGGCAATGGCCGAATTTGCCCGAGATCAAGTAATCGCGTATGGCCCGGATCATCGCATGGAAAATTCAAAGGGCTCGATGAGTGCAATCATCGAGCCCGCCAGCTAAATCGAAATCAGCCTAAAAAGTATTAGTGGCTCATCTTGAGCTTGTAGCTGCCATCGGCGAGCTTCTCACGATACTGGTCATGGCAACCCTTACAGGTGGAACCAACACCGGCCATGGTGCCGCTGCCATCAGCAAGCGCCTTTGCGGCGGCGAGAGTTTTGCCGTTCATTTCTGTAGCATCGGCCATCTTGTGGCTGGCCCAGAACTTGGCTGCAATCGTAAACTGCTCGACGAGAACCGCGCCACCGGCTTTGAGGGCTGCCTCGTCCTTGGCTTCATTGGCTTTGCGAAGTTCGCCCATGGTCTTACCGACCGTCTTCATTGCTTTGGTGAGATCTTCTTCGCTTTGTGAGAACGCAGGAACAATTACCAGCGCGCCAGCGAGAAGGAAAGAAAGAGTTTTACCCAGATTGGTCATGCGTTCTATCTTACTTGCGTCCGACTTCCCATGCAAGGTGTTCGAGCTCGGGGCGGATTAATTTTTTCCACGCCAATTCGACCGCGTTCGTCGATCCGGGGGTGGAAAAGATCACTTTCCCCTTATAAGTGCCCGCTGTAGCGCGTGAGAGCATGGCTGCAGCGCCGACCACCTCATAGCTGAACATGCGGAAAAGTTCACCAAATCCGGGAAGAGTTTTTTCTAGTTTGCGGGAGAGAACGTCAAAAGTTGTATCGCGAGGGGAGATACCGGTGCCGCCGTTGAAGAGGATCAACTGGCATTCGCTGGCAGCAAAATGATCGAGGACGTCGGCAACCTGAGTGGGCTCATCTTTGATGATGCGATAGCCATCCACACGATGGCCAAGCGCTTCAATTTCAGCGCGCAGGTATTTTCCGTTGAGGTCTGTTTCTTCGTTACGCGTGTCGCTAACGGTGACAAGGCAAATGCCAATGACCCCAAGTTCTTTCGCTTTCTCTTTGTGCTCGGCGGTGCTCATTGCAATTCAATCTCCCTACTAAGTTTAGCGGCCTTGGTACTGACGCAGGTGAACCGAACCTTGCTACGAACGGCTTCGATCAGGAACAGAACATCAGAGTCTTGGTAGAAAAGACTTTCGAAAGAGGCTGAATCCGGTGCGAGTTTTGCCTGGCAAATTCGATCGGTTTGTGTCGAAGCAGTTGGCAGTTGGTAGTGGCGTGAGCGAGGCCCGGACGCTACGAATTCGCTTTAGAAGTTGAATTCGAAGATTGAAAGTTCAGTATAGAGGATCGGGCTTACCGGGATAGCCCTTGCCACAACCCTGTCGTCACATAGATCGACTCCCAGGCCAAGCAGTTTGCATTTTTCTTCGTATAGCTGTTCAGGCAAACCCTATGAACACTTCCTTACTGACTGCTTTTCTGCTGGCTACGGTGGCACTCACGGAGCATGCCACTGCCCAGATCGCCTCGGATCAAATGGAATCGAAAGGACGCGGTTCCCTTGGATATCCCGTAATGGGGGTTGTAACAATTTCAGATCGCCTCGCCCTTAGCCTTTTGCGCGTCCAGATGGTTGAAGCTGGAAGCTCGCGCGTTGTGTGCGATCAGCAAATCGGGATCCAGGGAAACTTCCAGCTGCCAGCGCAACCGATCGGGTTCTATGAGCTTCGCGTTGTCGGAGCCACCGGAGAAATCCGTTATTCGCAGGAGATTCACAATTCCTCGACCGGCGATCTGAACATCGTCCTCGGCGAGAAGAAGCAGTCCGCAGGCGCCAAGTTGATTTCAGCAACGCGACTCGAACATAAGACTACGAAGCGGGCGAAAAAGGAAATTGCAGAAGCGACGAAGGCTTTTCAGAACGGCAAGCGGCAGGACGCAATCCGGCATCTCGAAGTGGCCGCTGCCGACGATCCGGATTCATTCGATGCCCTCAGCAATCTCGGCGCATTACAGCTTCAGGAACGCGAAGCAGACAAGGCCATCGCGTGGCTGGAACGCGCCTATAAGATCGATCCTACCGATGCAGCAAACAACACGAATCTATCGGCATACCATGCATTCAAAGACGACTATGCAAAGGCGCAATATTTTGCTGAAGCGAGTTTGCGGTCTGACCCCGGTTCGTCGCGTGCCCACTACATGCTGGCGTTCTCGCTGGTGAGGCAGGGCAAAAATATGGATTCGGCAAGACAGCATCTCGAAAAGATCCAAGACTTGTTTGGGCCAGCTCGCAAGCTGCTCCTGTCATTGACACCAAAGCAGTGATAGAATTCCATTCAACACCCGTTTGAATTTCTTTCGGGGGAAATTTACGGAACGTCGAGCTCGGTGCAGCAAAGAATAGCAACGCAGCAAAACAGGAATCGTCGAAAGACGGGCCGAGGTGCAATGCTCCTCAGCTCTCTACTCTTGCTGTGTGCCGCTCCGGTTCTGGTTGCGACTCAGCTTCCGGTTGGTACGCATCTCGAAATCCGAATGCGTCAAGGCCTGCATTCTTACTCCGCAAAAGCGGGAACTCCGATTGAAGCAGTCGTGATTGCGCCGGTTCTAGTGGGGGGAGCAACCGTCATTCCGCCAGGGGCCATTGTGCGTGGCCAAGTTCGTGAAGTGACTAAAGTTGGCCTGGGGCTCATCCATGAACGCGCTTCGATGCTGATCGAATTCAATTCACTGGAGATGCCGGGGGGCGAGACGATAGCCATCGAGGCGAGCATCTTTCAGATCGAAAACGCAAGAGAGAAACTGGACAAGCGTGGTGCGATCCGCGGGATTCGATCGACAAATACACCGGGCTTTCGTGCGGCGGGGGTGCTCACAAGTCTAGCCGCAGTAGATCCGATCGCACTTTTGTTTTCGACTGCAGCTTTTACGACCATGCTTCGCTTTAGCGAACCGGAAATTAGGTGGGAGGTTGGGGCCGAACTAATTCTTAAATTGCAGAAGGCCATCGAGTCAGATTACAGATCGGAAGCCGGCCTGCAGCCTGTGGCAAATGAGGATAGTGCGCGAAGGGAACTACTGGCATTGGTGCAAAGATTGCCGTATCGCACAGAAACACTCAACAGGGGCAGGGCTTCGGATCTGACAAATCTTGTTTTCGTTGGCAATCGGGAAGCATTGGAGCGGGCTTTTGAAGCTGCCGGTTGGGTACAGTCCCTGGATTCAACGGCATCGACAAAATATCGCACCGTGCGGGCGTTTGCCGAGTCGCAACCTTTCCAGGAAGCTCCGATGTCGGAATTGCTCCTCGATGGGGAATCTGCGGTAATGACCTTGTCAAAAACCTTGAATACGTTTTCGCGACGTCATCATATCCGCATCTATGAATGGAAAGAGACCTGGGATGGTCAATCGGTTTTTACGGCATCGGCCACACATGACACAAACATCGTAGTCGCTCTGCACGAAAGAAAAGTCACGCACCAGATCGACGAGCGAATCGATGAGGAACGGGCAAAGGTGGTGAACGATCTGGTCTTCAGCGGCTGCGTGCAGGGAGCGGAAAAGATTTCGAGGCCCTGGGTGAATGGCGATGCGAAAAATGGGACGGGGCAATTGCTGGCGACAGATCGGGCAATCGCCGTGTTGCGCATCAACGACTGCCAGAATCCGCGCCGCTTTAACGAAGGGAATGCTGTCGAAGCCGGCCCCTTCCGTGGAAACGCTCTGGAGCGAAGTACACGCCAATCCATCTTGCGTTTACGAAATGATCTGCTCCGTGGAAATCTTATCTGGCAAACAACATCCTGGGCGCTGCATCTGCGGCGCATGATGCAGGCGAAATCCGCTGGCATAAGCGAGCAGCACGTCAGACAGACTTGGCTACCTGACTTTGCCGTTGCATCCACAGCCTGGAGTCCGTCAGCCTGGAGTCCGTCAGCCTGGACAGATACCCCTGAAGGCAGCAGCATGGTGGCCCCGGCCAAGAGGCGCGAGCGGCCTGCGCCGATTGAGCCGACGCTGGGCACCAGGGCTGATTGGGAAATACCGACTGTTGAGTTGGGCTTCAACTTTGGCTCTTCCCTGTTTTGTAAATCTACCGTCGGCAATGAGGCGTTGATCCTTACGCGGCACAACACACCAGACGGCGTGCAAATGCAATTCTCATTGGCTGCCGGCAACCGCATCAGCCCCGGCTGGGCTTTGGGCGGCTTTGTCACTGTGCATGCCAACCGCTGGATCTCTAACGAAATCGGATTTCATTATCTTCGCGGAAATTTTCGACTGGGCTTGCTCAGGCTTAAGCCAGGCGGGAGTGAAGAGCTTCCAGGTCGGGTGGAACAGAGCGTGGGATTGCTGACACGTCAGTTCAGCTACAACACCGTGGTTCATCTGCGGCCTCTTGAATCGCGTTGGAGACCGTATCTGGCCGCTGGGCCAGCTCTGCAACTTGTTCACCTGACAGACGCCCCGTTCAAGAGCTCGAAAGGACTCTTCCGGCTTGGATTGAGCAACGTTGGAATGCTCCAGTCGGCATACAACTTTTCCAGCGCTCCGCCTCTCGATGGAGGAGGAATTTTCCAGCCAGCGATCCAGGTAGGTGGAGGGTTGAAGTTTCGGGTACGCAAGTGCTGGATCCTCCGCCTTGACTATCGAAGCAGCATCAGCCAGCGGCCAGACTTTCTAAAGAAATCACTGGCTCCACTTGTGGATGAAATCGTCGACGCACCCCGAGTGCAAACGCGTCAGTGGTTCCCGCAACAGCGCCTAACCGCCGGCTTCTCTTTCACTTTCTAGCGGGCATCACCGAGATCGTAGGCTTCAGTCAAGACGAGTGAGACTTGATAGCTGCCAAGATTGTTTTGCCAGTGCGCGTTGTCGTTGACCGCGAGGTGCAGTCGGCCCGCCCCAATATTTGGCTTCGACGCTTTTTCTCCCAGAAACATCACGACACCTTTAGCACTAATGCGCGCGAGCAAAGCGCCGAAGGGATGGCCATCGACAAGATTCGTTTTGTAGTTCGGTCCTGGTTTGGTGAGACCGTTTGGACCGGTTGCCCACTCGTCCTGCTTCCAGGAAAGGCGCGTGAAGCCTTGGGCAACACTCGTCAAGCTGGATTGCGCTGAGGCATAGAGCCCGGAATCGAGGTATTCAATCTGCGTGGAATGCCGTAGCGAATGCACATCGACCTCGCGAGAGATCGACTTCTTGCGCACTGCAAAGAGTCGGATCGAGAACCAGGGAATGGATTGCCCCCCGACCTTGAGATCACCTTGCGGCCAAGTGCCGCGCGCAGCTTTACTCCCTTGCAGACGGATCAGACTGGCACTGCGATCAGGCTGGTCTGCTACAGAAGGAATGATGCGGTTGAACAGGTTGTAGAGCGGCTTGGGCTCATGCTGATCGGTGTCGCGAATGATATCGAGTAAAGGAGTGAGAACAGGCAGGCCGATGCTGGTAAGTTCCTCCACTGCCTGATCCCGAGCGGCACGATCTTTGCCCTGAATCGTAATGAGGCCAGCCTCAATGATTGCTGTTTCATCGGCTGTTGCAGGAGCCCCGTTGTGGAGGGAGTGGATCTGTGAAAGCTTCCAGTTGCCCACCTTGGTACCTGTTGTGGCACCTTCGATCCATTTGCCATCTGTAGTGCGGATCAGAACCATTTCAGCGGCAGGCATGCCGAGACTTGCTACGAGGAGAGCGCCGAACAGGCGCAGTGGTTTAAGGTTGGCGGACATCGTTGCCATCCTATCCTATGAGCGGCTGCTATTGATTCTTGAGCCAGTTGTCCCACGAGTGATGTTTGGGGCCGGTGTACTGAATAGTGTCGAAAAAAGACGCGTTGCCAGTGAATCGCGGATCACCCTCTTCGCGCAAGGTTTTCTCCATCCGATCACGCAGGCTGCGCATGATCTGCGCGTAGTCGAGATTGCGGGCTTCGTTCCGGATGCAGTCTGGATCGGTTGGCAAGTAAAAGAGCTCCTCGGCCGGACGTTTGCCGAAATTCAGCTTGAAGTAATCATCAAAACGAGAAAGCAGAAATGTTTTGCTCGGGCTATCGTCTACGTCACGGTAGCCTGTCTCTGGCATGCCGGCAGGCCAGATATCAGGGGTGTAATTGCGGACGTAGAGAAAGTCTTTGGTGCGGATCGCACGCACAGGGTAGCCGGCGTCGCCAGGGCGACCAATGTCGTGACGCTCCTTCGCGATGATCATGACTTCACGCGACTTGTCGATCGTGCCGGATTTTCCGCTCTGCAGCAAATCGAGAAAGCTCTTGCCGGTCATGCTGTCGGGAGCCCTTAGCCCTGCGAGTTCCAGAAAAGTGGGCGCGAAGTCTCGCGTGTTGATGAAGTCATCGATCACACGGCCCTGCACGATGTTCTTGCCATAACGAATCGCCAGTGGAATGTGGAAGCCCTCTTCGTAGACCTGTCCTTTGACGCGAGGGAAAGGCATGCCGTGGTCGGAAGTGACAACCACCATCGTGTTGTCCAGTTCGTTCGCCTTCTCAAGACTTTCCAGTACGCGGCCAAGATGCATATCGTTCGATTCCACTTCGAGCGCGTAGTCGAGCAAATCAGATTTGATGATGTCGTTGTCCGGCCAGTATGCAGGAACCTTTACATCACTCAACTTCTTGCCTGCCCGCACACCGGAACCTTCTTCATAAGCGCGATGTGGTTCTGTAGATCCGAGCCAGAAACAGAAGGGTTTTCCTGCCGCACGCTGCTGAAGAAAGTCGGCGAAGTTGGCGGCATAGTCGTTGCTGGACATGCCTGTATAGGGAGGTTTGTAGGTTTTTTTATTGAACGCAGGCCCGGCAGGATTTTGCTTCCATCCAGTGGATTTGAAATCACCAGGGCCCCAACCTTTGCCGGTTAAGCCGACGCTGTACCCAGCATCTGCGAGCACAGAAGGATAGACCGGAAACTCGTTCGGCATGATGCTGTAGTGATTGACGGCTTCCTTGTTCTGCCACGAATTGCGGCCCGTTAGAATCGTCGCCCGTGACGGCGAGCACTTTGGGTTGGAAGTAAAGGTGTTTGTGAAAACAACACCTTCTCTTGCGACACGATCAAAGTTTGGCGTTTTAAGCCAGGGCACTCCAAAGTACGAAGCGTGTCGGTTCGACCAATCGTCTGCAATGAAGAACAGGATGTTGGGCCGTCTTGCGCTCTGCGGCAAGGCGAGCGGAGACGAAGCGAGCAGTGCGGCAGAACTCCGCAGAAATTGTCGGCGCGATAACGGCATTCCGTTATTCTATGCGGCGCTCGTTACTTTTGCGCTGTAAGGTATTCGTTGACGGATCGATAGGTGCGGTCCTTATACAATCGACCGCCATCTTCCACAGGCGCCGACCAGTTGAAATTCCAGGAGTCACCTGTCTCTTTCATGTGAGTGGCGATGCGCGCTTCCAGCGCTGGAATGACAAAGTTGCGTGCGCTCTCGTCGCCAATCAGATTGTTGCGCTCGTAAGGATCATTATCCAGATCAAAGAGCACCCAGGGCTTGTCCACATAGCGCGCGTACATGTATCGGTCAGTTCTTACGCCACGCCACCCCGCTTGCGTGCCGTCCCCTGCATAGGGCCCAAAGATCTGGAAGAAGGCATCCTTGCGAGTCTTCTCGGTCTTGCCTGCAATGGTCTTCGTCAGATTGAGACCGTGAAAACTCGAAGGCGCTTCCTGCCCGCATAGACCAAGCGTGGTGGCAGGAATGTCGATATGAGAAAACAGTTTTTCACTGGAGCGTCCACGCCGGATCAAACGCGGATAGTGAATGATGCCAGGAATGCGTATCGATTCTTCATGCGGCTTGCGCTTGAGACGCAGGCCGTGCGAGCCAAGCATGTCTCCGTGATCGGAGAAGAAGAACATGGCAGTGTCTTCGGCATGCCTCGATTGAGAAACCACCTTGCGCAGGCGTCCAACCTGTTCGTCAACAGCAGTGCAGGCAGCATAGTAGCCAGCCAACTCTTTGCGACCCGGGCCCTTCTCCACCTCCTCGTAATTGGCTCGAAGACGAATCTTGTCTGGAGGAAAGCGTTTCATGTATTCGGGTGGAGCACCATAAGGATCATGAGGAGGACCGGGGGCCACCATCAGAAAATAAGGCTTGTCAGAATTCTTGTTTTCTTCCAGAAACTCGATCGCGAGATCTGTCCAGCCCTCCGCTTCAAACTTGGCCATTGGAATCGGCTTCGGATCGTCGCGAAAGTACTGTGTGTGGAAATGATCGTGGTTGCACTCATTGGCGGCCCAATGCTCAAAGCCCAGCCTGCGGGGACCAGGAGGAATAAAACCGGGCATCCTTGGACCACCATCGAGATGCCACTTGCCAATGAAGGCAGTGCGGTATCCGGCATTGCCCAGAATCTTTGCAACCGTATTCGAGTTTTCGTTGAGACGCAGGTCATTGGCAGTCATGCCGTTGGTATGGCAATACTGACCGGTCATGAGAATAGCTCTAGCCGGGCAGCAGACAGGCGAATTCGCCACCGTGTTGCGAAACTGCAAACCGTCCTTGGCCATTTGATCGAGGTTTGGGGTCTGCGCATTCTCATCGCCCATCGAACCGAGGGCTTGCCCGCGCCACTCGTCCGGCATGAACCAGATGATGTTGGGCGGCTTGGGCTTCGATTTCGAAAGCAGAATCGCTGGAAAGCTTCCCAGCGCTGCACGGCGAGTGAGCATAGTTAATTCTCCTTCAACTCGGGTTGGTAGACACGAATCTTTTCTATGCCTGGCTTAGTGCCTTTCGGAGCCTGCAGAGTGAGATGGTGAGGTCCGTTTTTCAAACCATAAACAATCGTTTGTGCGGCAGTGGAAGGAAGCACCGGATCAACGAAGCGCGGCAAACTCGACCAGCGAATCTGCCACGCACCGGGCATGGCGATTTTGTGCAGCCCGTAAGAGCGAACCACGTCGTAGTCCGTCGGCTCAAGGACAACGCGAGCGCTGCGCGAAATGAATTTTTCTGTCGAGCGCCCGACGCCGTCAAAACCAGTGAGGCTGCCGTAAACCTCAAACTGAAATTCCGTACCGGCTTCATTGCGTTCGATCACCTTCAAAACCCACTCCTCCGTTTGCAGCGGCGCCTCATGTCCAACATGCATCACGGTGGGCCAATCCGCATCCCAGGTATTGGTTGGACGGGAGTGGTAGTGCAGCTCCGGATACTCGGCAGGTCGCTTGCCATCAAGCCACACAGCGACGCTCGCACCTTTCAATCCGACAAGCTCAACGCGCGACCCATTAAAGTCGAGTTCGAGTTTGCCACCATGAAATCGCGGCTGCAACTCTTTGACAGGAGAAGTGGGTGGGCTATTTGCTGGAGCAGCCAGATAGCGAGTGGTGAGTGCGGCGTAGAGGGCCTCGCCTTTCTTGTTCAGATGCACTGCATCGCGTAAGAACTCGCTAGGAGAAAGCTGCTGCGATTTCAAATGCTCCTGCCAGCCGCCGCGGATATCAACCAGCCCAAGGCCGTATTTTCTGGCAAGCTTCGGCAGCCAATCGAAGCTGTGTTTTTCCTGAAAATCGAAGCTCTTGCGACGGCTGCCATTGGCGTCTTCTTCTCCAGGCTGCCAGACCACATGATCAGATTGCAGCAGCACTTCAGCAGTAGTGTTGGAACGGATCCAGCGGATGATCTTCTCGTAGAGATCTTCTGCGCCGTAGTCGTGAAAGACAATGAGGTCGGGGTGAAAAGGCAAGATGTCCGCCTTCATCGTGCGAATCAGGTAAGCAGTGGAATAACCTCCGATCGAACGATTTTCAATACGAAGATCGGCACTTGGAAATCTTGTCCTCAAGTCTGCAGCAACCTCGCGCCACCAGTTCTGTTTGGTGATGGACTGTCCATAGAACAGGATGCGCACCGTCTCTGGCTTGGCGCTGGAACTGGCCGCGAGACGCGACATCGTTCTTTCAATACCAGCCCCTCGAGTCGGCAACTGAGTGAATGCTGGAAAGGCGCAGAGTAGGCCGAAGAGGACAATTCGCTTCACCTGATTAAACTATCACTAGCCGCAGCTTCCACGTAAAGAATTGTAAGGATGCGACTCTCGCGCAACCCTTCTCCGCTGCCCTCCGTCCACAACAGATGCATTCGAAATGGAAGCAGCGCTTCATGCTTTTTTAGCATCACCAGAGAATCCGCTGCGCACCTGGCAGCCTGAGGCCCCTTGACTCCCCTGTTTGCGCGCGTTATAAGAGATTAAGTCCTTATTGATCTATGGACTAGTCTAAGTTTCAAGGGGTGATTCATGCATCAATTTCGCAACAGGAGCTTGCTTCTCCTTTCCGCGACCTTGCTGATGCTCGCGCTTTATGTAGCGCCAGTAGCAGCTCAAGTACTTTACGGATCTATCACCGGCACGGTGGAAGATCCTTCCGGCAGCGTCGTTCCAGGCGCAAAAGTGACAGCAACCAACAACGGCACCGGCCAGGTTTTCGAGGCTGTTTCCGACGCCAACGGCAACTACACCATTCTCAATCTCCTTCCCGGTTCTTACGATCTCAAGCTCGCGCAACAGGGCTTCAAATCCGTTTCTCGTACCGGCGTAAATATCACGCCCAACGTTGTGACCCGCACGAACTTCCGCATGGAAGTCGGCTCGCTCAGTGAACAGATTACTGTTCAGGCCGACGCTGCGGCTCTTCAGACTGACAAGGCAGACACGCACTCAGAAATCACCGCGCAGGCCGTTAAGACTCTGCCTCTGCCGAACCTTCGCAACTACCAGAGCCTGATCAATCTCGTTCCCGGCGCTACCCCGGCATCATTGCAGAATTCGATCACTGACACGCCGATGCGTTCGCTGCGTACCAACATCAATGGCACCAACGCGAACAACAACGTCACCCGTATCGACGGTGCAGCTTCGGTCAACCTCTGGTTGCCTCACCATGCCGGCTACGTCATGCCTGCAGAAATGCTCGAGACCGTCAATATTACAACCACTAACGGCGACGCCGAACAGGGCATGGCCGGTGGCGCATCCGTGACGCTTGTCACTAAATCCGGCACCAATCAAATCCACGGCAGTGCTTTCGAATTCCATGACAACCAGCACCTGCGCGCCCGCAACTTCTTCTTCACCCCCACCAC
>JANXLY010000079.1 GCA_025354885.1 Acidobacteriota bacterium
CGGCGCGGCTGCCTCCGCTTGAAGCATAGCGTCGCCAAGTCTATCGGCGACGCTTTTAACAGGTATGCGGCTGGAGCCGATTGAGCCGTTGGGTCGATGCGCTCTCCCGCAAAGCGTGTGCGCAGCGCCCCGACCTTTGCACCACTCCGCAGCAGACGGTCCGCCGCATACCAGGCGAACGGCACACCTAATTCATCGAGCAGCGAAAACGGTGTCCTTAAAAGTTCCAAGTTTTCTCGCCGCGCCTTCGAGATCGCCCGCCTTCAGAAGCGCTCGCCCTAGCAGCATGTGTGTGTAAGCCCTTTGCTCTTTAGCCGTCGCTTCCTCAAGCACGCGACGGTAACAGCCTATCGCTTCCGGAAGTCGGCCCACTGCAAATTCCAGGCGCTCGCATGACTCTGTTGTGCCGCCAATTACACCCGGTCTCTCCCAAGGGGTGCGGATTTGCTCGTCGATTACCAGGGCCGCAAATTCAACCGGAAGCCTGTGCCCGGCGAAAAATTGTTCAACGGCGCTCCGCTTCAGCTTCTCGAGTTCTGCCAACCAGCTCTGCCGCTGCTCCAGTGCTCGGGCCTTCCAATCGTCTTCGGCTTGGCGAGCCGCCAACTCACGGTCCTGCTGGATCATCCGATATCCCAACAAAACCAGGAGTACGCACGGAAACACCACCGTTGCTCCAAATAGCGCGAACCGCTTCACAGTTGAAATGTTACACGCTACCAGACGAAACGTTGTCACGGATTTGTCAGCGTGAACCTTTGAATGCGTTTCCGACTGCAGAATCTAGAGTTGCGGCGTTGTCTGGATCGCCGCGAAACCACTTTTCGATTGAAATGTCAGGGTCGGCTAAGCCTTCTTCGGTGAAGGCTTCACCGTGCTCTTCGCCGGACGCGTCGGCTTCACCCCGCTCGGCTTCACCGCACCCTTCTTCACCGCACCAGGCTTCGCCTTCGCAGTCGTCACCCGACTCGCACCACTGCGGGTCGGCTTGGCCTTCACCACCGGAGCCTTCGTAGGCTTCGGCTTCGGTGTCATCTGCGGCACCACTGCAAACGCCACCTTCCCAAACTGCGGATTCGCCTGCTCGAGCGTTGCTTCCTGCACGTGATACTGCCGCGCAATCAGATCCAGCCCCTCGCCATCCTGCACATGATGCAAGCGCCATGTATCACGCTTGTCCGTCGGCACCAGATTCAACGCATCCGTAACTGTCGTCCCCGAATCCTTCGGCACCCGCAAAAAATATCCCGTCGGTGCAACATTCCGTAAGATCGCCGGATTCATATCCTGAATCGTCGTCACTGGCACCTGCGCCGCATCCGCTGCAAGCTGCAAACTCGTACTCGCATACACTTCAATCGTGTCGTACTCAAGCGGCGTCTCCATCTCCAAATCCGCCAGACCATAGTCAGCCGGATTCTTCATGATGATCGTCAGTGCCAAAATGATCGGCACATAGTTCGTCGTCTCAATCGGTACGGCATGACGATTCCGCAGTTCCCAGTAATCTGCATAAGCCGTCTTTTGCACGGCCCGGTCTACACATCCCTGCCCGCAATTGTATGCCGCCAGCGCCAAATGCCAATCCCCAAGTTCCTCGTATAAATCGCGCAGGTGTTTGGCCGCCGCACGCGTAGCACGCTCCGGATCCAGCCGATCATCGGTCCACGGGCCCTGTGCCAGCCCATAGTTATTCCCGGTCTCCTTGATAAACTGCCACATCCCCACTGCCGCCTTATAAGAAACCGCACGCGGTAGAAAGCCAGACTCCGCCTGCGCCAGATAAATCAGCTCCGCAGGCACTCCTTCTTCAGCCAATATGCGAAAGATCATCGGCCGGTAACGACCCGATCTCTTCAACGCATACTCCAGCGTCCTCCGACCCTTGCCGTTCGCAAAGTAGTTGATATACCCCAGCACCGTATCGTTCACAACCAGTGGCAATTGCGATGTCGTCATCTGCAACTCCTGTTGCACCTTTGACTTCATCCGTGGATCCACCGGGAAAGTCATCTCCCGAATATCATCCAGCGGCGACTTGTCAAAACGCACATCATCAAGGCTCCGCGCCGCACCCAGCGACTCCAGATCAATCGTGTAAATCTCTTCCGCAAGATTCTGAATGTAGCGGTCCAGCTTCGCCCGGTCCGGATCATCCGCAGCCGTATCGAGTAGTTGATCGATCGCCGCGTCAAACAACTTTCGTGCTCCTGCTGCGTTCCCCGCCGAGATCGCCGCCCGTCCTTCGGTCACCAGTTTTTCCGCTTGCCGCACTCGCGGATGATTCGCAATCGCCGCCAACGGATTCCGCTGCACTGCCAGCAAGGAACTCTGCTGACCGCAAAGCGCTGCCCCAAGCCCGAGAAATACGATAAGAAGCTTCATCTTTAAGACAACTCCAGTGTAGCTTCACGATAAGATTAAAATCGTAATGCGGCATTTGCTTTTATTCATTTGTGCGGTCTCCCTGATGGCTGCCGAGAAGGTCGATTTCCGGCGTGAAGTCCGTCCGATCCTGAGCGATTCCTGCTTCCACTGCCACGGCCCCGACAAAGACACCCGCATGGGTGGCCTCCGGCTCGACGTTAAATCAGAAGCTTTCAATGCCCGCAAAAACGGCGCTCCCATCATCGCCGGCAATCCCGCTCAAAGTCTCATCCTCAAACGCATCCTTCATGAGAAGACCGCCCTGCGAATGCCCCCGCCTTCGTCTCATAAAACCCTCAGCGCTGCGCAAATCGACATCCTCAAACGCTGGATCGAACAAGGTGCCGACTGGCAGGAACATTGGGCCTTCCTTCCCCCCGTCAAGCAAACTCTCCCGGTCGTCAACAATCCCGACTGGTCCACCAATCCAATCGACCGATTCCTCTTGGCCCGCATCGAACGCAGTGGCCTCACCCCAGCCGACACTGCCGATCGCCGCACTCTCGCCCGCCGCGTCTCTCTCGATGCTACCGGTCTCCCTCCAGACCCCGCCTCTGTCGAAGCCTTCCTCAAAGACACTCGCCCCGACGCCTACGAACGCTTCGTTGACCTCATGCTCGACGGGCGTCATTACGGGGAACACCGTGCTCGCTACTGGCTCGACGCAGCCCGCTACGCCGACACCCACGGTCTTCACATCGACAACTACCGCGAGATGTGGCTCTATCGCGATTGGGTCATTGACGCCTTCAACAAAAACATGCGCTTTGATGACTTCACTCGCGACCAGGTCGCCGGCGATCTCATCCCCAATCACACAGAAGAACAATGGATCGCCTCTGGCTTCCACCGCAACAACGTCACTACCAACGAAGGCGGCGTAATCGAAGACGAAGTAGCAGCCATGTACGCCAAAGATCGTGTCGATACCACCGGCACCGTCTTCATGGGCCTCACCGTCGGTTGCGCCACCTGCCACGACCATAAATTCGACCCCATCACTCAAAAAGATTTCTACTCGATGGCAGCCTTCTTCCGTAACACGACGCAGAAGCCCCTCGACGGCAACATCAGCGACACTCCCCCAGTCATCTTCAAACCCGCAGTTGCCGATGCCGCCCGCTGGAAGACGATCGACCTGCAAGCCATCAATCTCCACGGGAAAATAGGGGCCCGCGCAGACCTGCTGAGCAGCAAGGCCACCACAAACTTCGTACTGCCAAAGAACCTCCAGCCCCAGTGGTCTCTCGACAAAATCGAATTCCCCGCAGAAGGCGGCCTCAAAGAAATTCCCGGCTTCAACAAGATTCAAGCCGACCTCCCCTTCACCATCTCCATGTGGGTTTACTACCCCAAACCTGACGACAACTGGACTCTCCTGTCTCAATACAACAGCAAAGAAAAAGACGGCAAAAACATCCGTGGCTGGACTATCGACATCCAAGGCCGCCAGCCCGTCTTCAAGATGATCGGCGACAAAGGAGAAGCCATCGCCGCCCGTGGTGGCAATGCCGCCAAGCTGACCGCAGGTGAGTGGCATCACCTCGCCTTTACCTACGACGGCAGCCGCAAAAAGAACGATGCCCTCGAACTCTTCTACAACGGCACTCGCATCATTCACGAAGGCCGCCAGGAATCTCCCCGTCCCAAGCTCGAAGGCTCAATCCTCAATTCAGAACCGCTCCGCATAGGTGGCGATGGCAACAAGCGTAGCTTCAAAGGCGGCGCTCTCAAAGACATCCGCATCTACAATCGTGTCCTCTCCAGCGCTGAAGTCAGCCTCCTTGAAATGCTCCCCCGCGCCCTCGAAGCTAAGCCCCTCGAACTCTCCCGCGTCTGGTCCGCTACCAAAGACAGCAACACCCGCAAGCTGCTCGCCCAGCTCGCCCAAATCGAACTCGAGCGCAAGGAAATCCTCCGCCGCGGCGCAGTCACCCACGTCATGGTCGAACGCACCGACAAAATGCCCGAAGCCAACATCCTCTTCCGCGGCATGTACGATCAACCTCGTGAAACGGTAGCCGCCGACGTCCCGGGCATCCTCGGGGGTCTTGGCACCGGTGTTCCCAAAAATCGCACCGGCCTCGCGCAATGGCTCCTCAAAGACGACAATCCACTCTTCGCCCGCGTTGCCGTCAACCGCTTCTGGCAGGAAGTCTTCGGCACTGGCCTCGTCAAAACCAGCGAAGATTTCGGTAGTCAGGGCGAAGCCCCCAGCCATCCAGAACTCCTCGATTGGCTCGCCGTCGATTTCCGTGAAAACTCCTGGGACGTCCGCCGCCTCTTCCGCCTCATGCTCACCAGCGCAGCCTACCGCCAACAGGCCATCGCCACTCCTGAAAAAATCAAACAGGATCCCGACAATCGCCTCCTCAGTCGTGGCCCCCGCTTCCGTATGGATGCCGAACTCGTCCGCGATTACGCCCTCGCCGCAAGTGGTCTCCTTGTAAGAAAAATCGGTGGCCCCAGCGTCAAACCTTACCAGCCCGAACGCATCTGGGAAACTGTCGCCATGGACGGCTCCGACACCCGCTTCTACAAACAGGATCTCGGCGATTCTCTCTACCGTCGCTCCATGTACACCTTCTGGAAGCGCAGCGCTCCACCTCCTTCGATGGACATCTTCAACGCTCCCTCTCGCGAAAACTGCACAGTCCGCCGCGAACGCACCAACACGCCTCTCCAGGCTCTCCTCACCATGAACGACATCCAGTTTGTCGAGTCCGCCCGCGCCATCGCCCAGCATGCCATCGCACTCCACAAGAACAACTTCGATAGCCAGCTCGACTATCTCACCGAGCGCCTCATCACCCGCAAATTCGATACAAAAGAACGCGACATCGCCAAGGCTTCCTACAAAGACTTCCTGCGTTATTACGACACCCGTCCAGATGACGCCCGCAAATTGATCGCAGTCGGCGAAAGCAAAGCAAATCCCAAATTGCCCATTCCGGAATTCGCCGCTCTCACCATGCTCGCCAACGAACTGATGAATCTCGACGAGGTACTCAACAAATGAAAATCCAGAATGTCGAACGCGATGCTGTCCTCCTCGAAACACGACGTCAGTTGATCGCCCGTGGTGCTGGCGGCTTCGGTGCCCTCGCCCTCAGCAGTCTGCTCGCCGAAGGCAAAGAACCCGAAAAAGAACTCCCCCACTTTGCCCCCAAAGCCAAACGCGCCATCTACCTCCACATGGTCGGCGCACCTCCCCAAATGGACTTGCTTGATTACAAACCCGGCATGAAAGACTGGTTCGACAAAGACCTCCCCGCCAGCATCCGCCAGGGCCAGCGCCTCACCACCATGACCAGCGGACAGACCCGTTTCCCCATCGCCCCCAGCGTCTTCAAATTCCAGCAGCACGGCCAGAGCGGAGCCTGGATCAGCGAACTGCTCCCCAACGTCGCAAAGATGGCAGACCAGCTCACCATCATCCGTTCCATGAATACGGACGCCATCAATCATGAGCCCGCCATCACCTTCATCCAGACCGGCAATCAGATCGCCGGCAAACCCTGCATCGGTTCCTGGATCGCATACGGTCTCGGCAGCATGAATCAGGATCTCCCCACCTTCGTCGTACTCAACGCCTCACACACCCATCCCAAGGCCAACGTGCAAGCCATCTCCGCACGCCTCTGGAGTGCCGGCTATCTCAGCGCCCAATACTCCGGTGTCTCCTTGCGCAGTGCCGGCGATCCCGTCTTGTACGTGAAAAACCCCGACGGCGTCCCCGTCGAAGTTCGTCGCCGTATGCTCGATTCTCTCGGTCAACTCAACCAGCTAACTTACGACAAATTTGCCGATGCCGAAACCAAAACCCGCATCGCCCAATACGAAATGGCCTTCCGTATGCAATCGAGCGTCCCCGACCTCACCGATCTCTCCAAAGAACCCGAGAGCACTTATCAGCTCTACGGAGAAGAAGCCCGCAAGCCCGGCACCTTCGCCAACCAGGCCCTCATGGCCCGTCGCCTCGTCGAGCGTGGCGTTCGTTTCGTACAACTCTACATGCGCGGCTGGGATGTCCACGGTCTCCTTCCCGAAGTCCTGCCTTCCCAATGCAAAGACGTCGATCAGGCCCTCTACGGTCTCGTTCAGGATCTCAAACAGCGCGGCATGCTCGATGACACGTTGGTCGTCTGGGGCGGGGAATTCGGACGCACTATTTACTCGCAGGGCAAACTCACTCCCACCGATTACGGCCGCGATCATCACCCCCGCTGCTTCTCTCTCTTTATGACCGGAGGCGGTGCCAAACCAGGCGTCGTCTATGGAGAGACTGACGAATTCAGCTACAATATCACTCGCGACCCCGTACACGTCCGGGACTTCCAGGCAACCATGCTTCACCTCTTCGGAATCGACCACGAACGCTTCACTTACAAATATCAGGGCCTCGATCAAAAGCTCACCGGCGTCGAAAAAGCTCGCGTCGTCAAAGGAATCATCTCCTGAGCACCAAACCATTGAATTCTTCCAGCGAATGGCACGCTGCCGTCAACGCGATTGTTCCCGAAGTTCACCCCATAGACCGTGATGCCATCCGCATCTGGTTCGCCCTCTGGCCGCTACTCGCACGCGAAGTCCTCGCTGCCCGTCCAGATCGTGAAAAGATGGTCACCTTCTTCCAGATGAACGGTCAATTCGATCTGGCTCCGCTCGCCGATACTTCACACATCTTCCTCTACGGGCATCGTTACTGGGTGCCGATCAAAGCCGCCCTCCAACCCGAACTCGAAGGCGATCTCCTCACCCGTATCCGCACCACTGCAGAAACCTCCGATGCCCCCCTCGAATTCGCCCTTGCCATGTCCGCCATTGCTTGGATGACACTCGAACAATGTGGTCCCGCCTTCCTGCCTGTAGTCTACGAACCCAAAGTCCCGATGGAAGAACCCGAAACATTCCTCCGTCGTCGCGCAACGCACTTCCGGCCTTCGCTCGTCGAACGTTTCAAAGGTCGCGCCCCCTCCGAGCGCATCATCTTCCACGAGAACGACGAAGAGGCCTGGTTCCCGATCATTCCCACTCAGGAAATCACGACTGCCGCCGAACTTGACAAGCGCGCCTTCCACACCAAAGACAAGCGTTGTTATGAAGCCATGGGCCCCATCCCGGTCGATTGCCGCGCCGGTTCCTGCGGAACCTGTTGGGTCGGCATACTGGGAGGCAACGAAAACCTCGATCCAGTGGAGGCCTTCGAACGTGGCCGCATGGAATACTTCGGTTACTGGGATAGCGGTTTCGTAGATACAGACTGCGACCGCCCACTCATCCGTCTCGCCTGCCAGACGAAGGCCAACTCCAGCGTAAGCATAGTAATCCCCGCCTGGAATGGCGTCTATGGCAAATCCCGCCGCGAAAAAGAACTACCCGATTAGGCCACTCTTCAAGCAGCAGTCAGCATTCCATCCATCATCGGATTCCAGCTTTGATTTCCGGTCTGATCGGCAATCTCCTGGCAGCTGATGCAACGAAGCGCAGACGGCACGGCTGCCAGACGTTTGGAGCTGATTTCCTGATCGCACATCGTACAAACTCCAAAACTACCATCGTGAATCCGTTGCAATGCCGCCTTCACGTCACGCAGAGAAGCGCTCTCACGGTCGGCGTTTCGAATCGCAAGTTCGCGTGCCGACGAATTCTGTGTTTCGTCCATCTGGTCAGCACTCTTTTCGATAATGATCCCCTCTCGATGGCTCAGAACCTGCACTAGTTCCTTTGCCTTCCTCTCGAGGATTAAAGTGGACCCCATTGTCAAGACCATTTTTGGCTTTCAATAAGCTAATCTGCGACGGGTCTGAATTAAGAGTTGGGGCGGCCTCGGCTTGGAAGCCGTCCCTTGTCATTCCAGCCCTCGAAGCGGCGCTCGGGTCGCATC
>JANXLY010000117.1 GCA_025354885.1 Acidobacteriota bacterium
CGCCCCCGACCGACAGCAGCCCTGTTTCGCCCACAACGGGTCCGCCATAGTAGCTGGAGTATAGGAGATCCCCGCTAGTCGCATCGATTCTGGCGAGGAAAAGATCTCCTGCGGGGCCTAGACGTGTTCGAGGAACCGGGCCCAAAGGGCCAGCGTTTTGCTTCTGGTAGGCATTTGCACTAACCGGAAAATCAGGCGAGGCGGTGTTCCCCACAAGCACAAGTTCACCCGGTGCCCGCCACTTCAAATCCTGGACGGAGTCTTCGACGCTTCCCTCCAATGTCGATAGAAAGAATGCTTCACCATTCGCCCGAAAGCCTGCCACCCACGCATCCGTGCATGGAATCCGCACATTTCCCGGAGCCATCCCGCAGAGCAGCGCTGAAGACGCCGAACCCGCTAGAAAAAAATTGCCTTGACTGTCCGTGGCCAGGCTCTCTGCTGGGCTGAATTCCAGCATCCTGTCTGCCAGGGCCGTCTCAACGAAGAGCGGTCGCGT
Source organism: Acidobacteriota bacterium (assembly GCA_025354885.1). GTDB lineage: Bacteria > Acidobacteriota > Terriglobia > Bryobacterales > Bryobacteraceae > Bryobacter. The sequence continues at coordinate 500 of JANXLY010000117.1, forward strand.
GCGGTCGTAGGTCTCCGCTGCCAGGCTCAGAGCGCGATTGCCACGCTTCACAAATCGCACTACGACTGGAACACACTGGCCTCCTCTCTCCTGCCAACCAATTGGAGCCTCGAAGTTCGCAGTGTACGAGGCGAAAGTCATCACTCCAACACCGCTAACTGGATCAACGATCGTCGACCTGGCTTCGTCGAGTCCATCATCCAGAGCAAAGTCGCTCCCCGACGCTCCAGGCCTCACCTTGATCAGGAGCACCAAGCGACTCCGACCACCAGGATTGTAGTCTTCGATGCCCGCCTCTGGGCTTATCGTTACATCAATCCCCTGGTACGCATTCATGTACTCCACGGCTCGCCATGCGCCAACATTTCTTTGCCAGCCCGTCGCATCCCCGGCGAAGCGATTGATCCGCATGCCGATCCGCTCTACCGGAACGCGCGCTGGGGTCCCCTCCCCAAATCGAATTCTTGCCAGACCTCTTCCCCCATCGGAAAGGATCAAGTTAGAGGTCAGCCTTAAATAGAATGCGGAGTTCCTCACCCAGTAGCGGACATCTGTGTCCGTTTGCCCCAGTTGCTCCTCGAGATATACAAACTGCCGTTTGAGAGACAACGTCTCGACTGAGACTGCGCTTGAAGTCTGGCACCCAAATACAAAGAAAAGCACGAAAACCAAAGGCTTCATATCTAGAATTCAGCAATCGGAGGGCCAAAGTTGCGGCCGCCTAATCCAGCAACTCAACATCAAGTCCCGCATACTCAAGAAACCTGCGATCAAAAGTCACCAGCTTCCGGCGAGCCGCGATTGCAAAGGCAGCCAAGTAAGCATCCGGCCACATCCTCGGGGAATACTTAATCTTCAAAGTCAAGCTCCTCAATCGCTGTTCAACAGCAGGAGGTTCCGATAGCAGCACAATTCTTCTATCCTTAAACAGCTGGTCAACCACGATCCAAGCCTCCTTGCCATCACAAACATCAACTCCCATAACAGCGGGGTTGTTTAATAAACGCAGCACTGCGATTTGCGTACTCCTGGTAAGCCCTACCTCGCCCAATTCCGTCCGCTCGGACATCCATTGTTTGGCGCGCAAATGATGCTCCTGGCGATCATGGACGAGATCCAGAATGAGGTTAACGTCGCATAAGGTGTACAAATCGATTTACCTCTTCCTCGTCCATCGCATCCTGAGCCCGCTTGACCTGTGCGAGCGTTATCTTCTTCCCCCCCGGCTTACTTTTGATAATCGGAAATTCAATTTTGTAGACCGGCTCTGCCTTGCCCGCCATCGCAGATCGCAGGCTCTCAACGACAAGTTGAGTCACTGGCTTCCCCTCTAGCGCCGCCTTCGCCTTCACTGCCCGGTACAGCTCATCCGGAATCTCCAAAGTCGTCTTCATGGACCCAGATTACCAGATTCCCAGAAAACCAGATTTCCAGATTCTTACAAGTCTGCCGCCACACGCTATCCTGATTCAAATCTCGCGTGAAAAAACTATTAGCTCTAAACCGCGGCGAAATCGCCATTCGAATCTTTCGTGCTGCCAATGAGCTCGGGCTCCGCACCGTCGCTGTCTACTCGAAGGAAGACCGCCTCAGCCTCCACCGTTTCAAAGCGGACGAGGCATACCAGATCGGCGAGAATAAGGGTCCTGTCGAGGCCTACCTCGATGCCGAAGGCATTGTCGCGCTTGCAGTTTCGATCGGTGTCGATGCGATTCACCCCGGCTATGGGTTCCTCTCTGAGAACCCTGCTCTGCCAAGGGCCTGCAAAAAGGCTGGCATCATTTTCGTTGGCCCCAGCGCTGAGATGCTTGATGCACTCGGTGACAAAACAGCAGCGCGCACTCTCGCTGAAAAAGCAAAAATTTCAGTCGTTCCCGGTACTCCTGAAGCTCTCACCAAAACTCAAGACGCAGAGCGCGTTGCCAAGTCCATCGGCTACCCCCTCATAATCAAAGCCGCCTTCGGTGGCGGTGGCCGAGGCATGCGAGTCGTCAACGAGGCGTCTGAATTCAAAGGCAAACTCGAAGAAGCCCGCCGCGAAGCTGCTGCCGCATTCGGCAACGATGCCGTCTTTCTCGAGCGCTTTATCCGCCGCGCCAAACACATCGAGATCCAGATCATCGCGGACAAGCACGGCAATGTCCTGCACCTGCATGAGCGCGACTGCAGCGTGCAGCGACGGCACCAGAAAGTGGTCGAAGTCGCTCCCGCCGTTAACCTGTCACAAAAAATACGCACTGAACTTGCCGATGCGGCAGTCGCTTTGGCACGAGTTGCCGGGTACGAAAACGCCGGCACTGTCGAATTCCTTGTCGACCTCGATCGCGAGGAGTGGTACTTCATCGAAGTGAATCCGCGCGTCCAGGTCGAGCACACCGTCACCGAAATGGTCACTGGAATCGACATCGTCCGTACACAGATTCAGGTTGCGCAAGGCCACTCTTTGCACGGCCCTAAAATCAATCTTCCGCAGCAGAGCGAGATCAAGGTTAATGGCTTTGCCCTGCAGTGCCGCGTTACTACTGAAGATCCTACGCAGAACTTCACTCCAGACTATGGCCGCATCCACACTTATCGTTCGCCCGCAGGATTTGGCATCCGCCTCGACGGTGCCTCCGCTTATGGTGGCGCCGTCATTACGCCCTTCTACGATTCACTTCTGGTAAAGACCACCTCATGGGGACGCGACTTCAACGAGGCATGCCAGCGCATGGACCGCGCACTCCGCGAGTTCCGCATTCGTGGCGTCAAGACGAACATCCCTTTCCTTGAAAACGTCATCAACAACGAGACATTCCAGAAAGGCGATGTCACTACCCGCTTCCTCGAAGAGACTCCATCGCTCTTCAAATTCAGCGCACGTCGTGACCGAGCCACCAAACTGCTCACCTACCTCGGCGAAGTTATCGTCAACGGCAACCCTGAAGTCGCTGGCAAACTGAAACCCGGGACCTTCCGCACGCCTCGTGTTGAAGCCTATGTCGATAGCGCTCCGCCCAAGGGTACCCGCCAGCTTCTTGATGAGCTTGGCCCTGAGCAGTTTGCTCAATGGACCCGCGACCAGAAGCGCCTTCTTATCACGGACACAACATTCCGCGATGCGCACCAATCGCTGATGGCCACGCGCATGCGCACCTACGAAATGATGGCCGTAGCCAACTTCGTTGCGCATCGAATGAGCGGCCTCTACTCGCTTGAAATGTGGGGTGGCGCAACTTTTGATGTCTCCATGCGCTTTCTGCTCGAAGACCCCTGGCAGCGCCTGCGCCGTCTCCGCGAAGCAATTCCCAATATCTGTTTCCAGATGTTGCTGCGCGCCTCGAACGCCGTTGGCTACACCGCGTATCCCGACAACGTTGTTCGTGAATTCATTCACGAAGCTGCCGCTCAAGGCATCGACATCTTTCGAATCTTCGATTCGCTCAACTGGCTGCCCAACATGAAGGTCGCAATGGAAGCCACGCGCAAGACCAGCCGCATCTGCGAAGCCGCCATCTGTTACACGGGTGACATCCTCGACCCCAAACGCACCAAGTACTCGCTCGACTATTACGTCCGCATGGCGAAAGAGCTAGAGAAGATGGGTGCCCACGTGCTCGCGATCAAGGACATGGCTGGACTCGCCAAGCCTTATGCAATCGAGATCCTCGTCAAGGCGCTGCGTGAAGAAATCGGATTGCCGATTCACTTCCACACTCACGACTCGAGCGGGTTGAACGCTGCTTCGATTCTCAAGGCCTCCGATGCCAAGGTGGATGTTGCCGATGCAGCCGTTGCCTCGATGTCCGGCTCCACCAGTCAGCCCAATCTCAATTCCGTTGTCGCGGCGCTGGCGAACACCAGGCGTGATACAGGCCTCGACGGGGATGCCCTTCTTGCCTATTCGGAATATTGGGAGGCAGTGCGCCACAACTACAGCGGCTTCGACTCGAGTCCTCGACATGGCCTTGCCGATCTGTACATCCACGAAATGCCCGGCGGGCAATACACCAACCTCCGCGAGCAGGCCGAATCAATGGGCCTCGGTACTCGTTGGTCCGAGGTCGCGAAGATGTATGCGGATGTCAATGCGGCCTTTGGCGACATCGTCAAAGTCACGCCCTCGAGCAAAGTTGTGGGCGACCTCGCGCTCTATCTTGTTAGTCGCGGCATGAGTATCGGAGAATTTACAAATCTCAAACCCGACCATACTCACACTCTCCCCAACTCCGTGATCGATATGTTTGAAGGCTCGCTCGGTCTCCCCGAGGGTGGCTGGCCGCCAAAGATCGCGAAGATCATCCTTCAATCCCGCAAGTCGATCAAAGGCCGGCCCGGCGCGAAACTCGCTCCAGTCGATCTCATTGAAACCGCTGCAGTGGTCGAGAAGAAGATGGGCGCTAAGCCCAGCCGTTCCGACCTCATGAGCTACCTCATGTACCCCGATGTCTTCGTGAAATTTGCGAAGTCCCGTGCTGCCTTTGGTGACGTGGAAGCACTACCCTCGCCTCAATTCTTTTATGGCATGCAAAAGGGGGAAGAGATCAGCTTCGATATTGAAGCTGGCAAGACGCTGATCGTAAAATTTCTCACCATCAGCGAGGCTCACCCTGATGGCACACGGACTGTATTCTTTGAACTCAACGGGCAACCACGCGAAGTACAAGTCCGCGACAAGAGTCTCAAGAGCAGCATTGCTGAGCGCGCGAAGGCCGACTCCACCAATCCCAACCACATCGCGGCACCAATCCCGGGTGCCATTACCAGCGTCCACGTCCAGGCCGGCCAGGCCGTCAAAAAGGGCGAGCGCCTGCTCGTGATGGAAGCGATGAAGATGCAAACTACCGTCAACGCCCCCGCAGATGGCAAAGTCAAAGAGGTCTTTGTCAAACCCGGCGAAACCGTTGAGCCTAAAGACCTTCTTGTCGTGCTTGAATAGGCTTCGCCTCTAAGGTCCCTAAGGCCAAATTCCGTTTTCCATTGATAAGGTCAATTAAAAAATGTGCTTGGCAATGTAAGCGAGGCCGTGGGATATTCGAATAGTAGTTAGTCAATCAGTACCGCGAACGAACGGGTTCCGAACTGGTCGCAATCACATTGTTATGAAGTGATTGCCCCGGAGCCTGTTTTCCTCCACCCCTGCTCCCGTCTGAGCAAATCCCCAAATCATCAGTTTTGACAGTCGAAGCAGCACTGCGTCATTTAGTCGCCGCTGCTCCGGAGAGGATTTCGTTCACCGTGCAAAAAGTCTACCTCGTGGGTGCAGGCCCAGGGGATCCAGAATTGTTGACTCTAAAAGCCTTTAAGGTGCTGCAGGAAGCCGACGTAGTCATCTACGATCGCCTCGTCAGTGCTGAGGTTCTGGCCCTTGCAAATCCGCAGGCAAAACTCATCTTCGCGGGCAAGATGAAGGGCGAGCAAGAGAAGATTCAGAACGAAATCAATCGCCTTCTCCTGGTTCACACAGGTGTTGGAAAAATCGTTATTCGCCTTAAGGGTGGCGACCCGCTTGTCTTTGGCCGTGGTGCCGAAGAGTGGCTCTTCCTTCTCGACCATGGCATTCAGGTGGAAGTTGTTCCGGGCATCTCTGCCTCCATGGCAGTGCCCTCGCTTGCAGGTATCCCCGTTACTCTCCGCGGCGTCGCCACCAGCTATGCCGTGATCACCGGACACCGCCAGAATCTTGAGCTGCAAAATTGGGCCAAGTACTTGATGATCGACACGCTGGTCGTCCTGATGGGTGTCGACAATCGTCACCTCATCGCCGCAAATCTCATTAAGGCCGGACGTTCTCTCGATGAGCCGGTTGCGTTCATCGAGCGTGGCACTACCGATCGGGAGCGTGTGCTCATCACTAATCTGCGAGATGTTGCCCGTGGCACTACCCAGGTGGCATCGCCCGCCGTCATGGTGATCGGCCAGGTCGTCAACATGCGCAAGAAGTTGATACGCACCGTCGAGCCTGTACAAGACAGGAAGGAGGATCATGTCCACACTTACACTTCCGTTGCTTGATCGTCTGCCTCGAGAAGGCGAGCAGTACCGCTTCCACTTCGACATGACAAAATGCATTGGCTGTAAATGCTGTGTCGTGGCCTGCAATGAGCACAACTCCAACCCTGCCGACATCAACTGGCGCCGCGTTGGCGAGATTGAGGGCGGCATCTTTCCGGCTACCCAGCGCCTGCATCTCTCGATGGGTTGCAATCATTGCGTCGAGCCCACTTGCCTGACTGGTTGCCCGGTCGAGGCGTATACGAAAGATGCCCTCACCGGAATCGTGGACCATAGCGCTGATCTCTGCATCGGCTGCCAATACTGCACTTGGAATTGTTCTTACGGTGTTCCACAATACGATGCCTCGCGTGGTGTTGTCGGCAAATGCGACATGTGTCACAGCCGTATCAACGAGGGCGAAAACCCCGCCTGTGCCAACGCCTGCCCCGAGGGTGCAATCGCCATCGAAATCATCGATATCAACAATTGGCGCAAGCATCATCTCGAGGCTGATGCGCCCGGCATGCCGAGTGCCGACCACAGTCTTTCCACAACCCGAATCACCCAGCCGCCCGCGCCGTTGCTCGAACTGCATCGCGTAGACCTCGAGCGGGCTGAAGTCGAACCATCGCACTGGTCGCTGGTCATTGTTCTTGTTCTGATGCAGGCCGCCGCTGGTGCGGTCCTGGCCGGAGTTTCGCACTGGATCGCCCTTGGCCTGACCACGGTTGCCCTTTCGATTGCTCCCCTCCATCTGGGCCGTCCACTCTTTGCTTACCGCGCCTGGCGCGGATGGCGCACTTCCTGGCTCAGCCGCGAGGTCATCGCGTTTACACTATTCGCCGTGGCGGTTTCTCTCCCTGACTTCCGTTACGGTGCCGCCATTGTAGGTCTGATTGCAACCTACTGTTCCGCTCGAATTTACATGGTGCCAGCACGGCCTTCCTGGAATTCGACTTTCACTCTATTGGACTTCTTCGGCACCGTTTTTGCTCTTGGTCCAATCTTTACGATGCCCTGGCTTGCAGTCTTCGGACTCACTTCGCAACTGGTTGTCGGAATCCACCGGCGGCGCACTTCCATTCTGCGCATCGGCTGCTCATTGTTCGCTCTTGCCACTCTCTTTATCTCACCCTGGCTTTCTGTTGTCTTCGCTGCAGCGGGTGAGCTACTCGGCCGTGCCCGCTTCTTCGAGACCTCGACAAAATGCAGTGTCGCTTCGACCTTTCTGAAGCCGGGAGGGCACCGCTGATGATTCAGGACATGCGGCGCATCCTTGGTCTCAACAATCCTTCGCGACCAAAGCGAATCAAGCCCGAGAAGTGGGTCACCACCACTTGCGGCTACTGCAGTGTTGGCTGTGGCATGGAGATCGGTGTTCTTGACGGGGCTGCTATCGCTTCTCGTGGCCTTTTGCACCATCCTGTCAATCGCGGAATGCTCTGCCCCAAAGGCTTGGCGGAACACCACATGCTGTCGTCGAGTAACCGTGCAAAGCAGCCCCTGCTGCGTAAAGAGGGCCGCCTGGTTGAGGTTGGTTGGGACGAAGCGATTTCTGCTCTCGTCGAAAACTTCAGCTCCTGCCAGGAACGCTATGGAGCCGATTCGCTCGGAGTCATCGGCACAGGTCAACTGCTGACGGAAGAATTCTACGCACTCGGCAAACTGGTTCAACTCGGTTTTGGATCGCGAAATTATTGCGGCAACACGACGCTCTGCATGGCCAGTGCGGTTTCAGGTTACAAACGCAGCTTCGGCAGCGACGGGCCTCCTGGCTCCTACGAAGATCTCGAAGTTGCTGAGCTCGTCATCCTCATCGGCGCGAACATCGCCGACAACCATCCCATTCTTTGCCAGCATCTCGAAGCGAATCCTGAAAAGTATGTGGTCGTCATTGACCCGCGCGTCACGAAAACTGCAATGCTGGCCGATCAGTATTTGCCGATACGGCCACGAGCTGATATCGCACTGCTCAACGGCATGGCTCATGTTCTGATTCGCGACGGCCTAGTGGATCTCGACTTCGTCTCGGCGCATACGAATGGCTTCGCGGAACTCGAGCGGCAGCTTGCGGCATATGATCCCGAGTCGGTCGCAATCACCACTGGCATTAGCGCACAGACCATCATCGATCTTGCACATCGCTACGCGAAAGCGAAATCCGCATTCATCGGCTGGACCATGGGCGTCAACCATTCTACCCAGGGTGCCGAAACCGTGAGCGTGATCAATAATCTTGCGCTCCTGACGGGCCACATCGGAAAGCGCGGATCTGCGCCCATGTCCATAACTGGCCAATGCAACGCCATGGGCACTCGCGAACTCGGTTTCACCAGCAGCCTTCCTGGCTACCGAAAGTTTGAAGACCCCCGGGATCGTGAAGAGCTCGCTGCCATGTGGAATATCGATGCCAACCGAATCCCTTCCGCCCGCGGTCTCGCTTATCCCGACATCATCGATGCGGCGGTGAGTGGCAAGGTCAAAGCGCTTTGGATCATCGCGACCAACCCCATGGTCAGCTACCCGAATCGCGCAACGGCGCAAATGGCACTTGAGCGTGTGGACTTTCTTGTGGTGCAGGATGGCTTCCACCCTACTCCTACTTCAGAATTGGCGCATCTCGTTTTGCCGGCTGCAATCTGGGGTGAAAAAGAAGGCGTCTATACCAACTCCGAACGTCGCGTGAGCAAGGCCAATAGCGCTGTGAATGCCCCTGGTGCAGCCCGCTCCGACTTTGATATTGTCCTGAAGATTGCCGAGGCAATCGGCTGCCGTGAAGAGCTTTTCCCCAACTGGAATGGACCTCGCGACGCATTTGAGGAAATGCGCAAGATAACTGCCGGAAGGCCTTGTGACTATTCCGGCATCACCTATGAATTGCTGGAGCAACACGGTGGGGTGCAGTGGCCCTTTCCATCCGGGAAGCAGGACTTTTCATCCTCGAGGCTCTACTCTGATGGCAAGTTTGAATTCCCGGACGGCAAAGCCCGTTTGATACCCGCCGAATGTGTGCCATTCCCGGATCCAACTTCCGACAAGTTTCCCTTAATTCTGAACACGGGACGCACTGTTGAGCATTGGCACACTCGTACCAAAACTGCCGAGGTGGCCATCCTCGAGCGAATGGCTCCCAACGCCTGGCTGGAGATGAATCCCGTCGATGCCCAGGCTCCCGCATTTCGAAATCACGAAATGGTCGACATCTTTAGCCGCCGTGGTGTCGTTCGCAATGTGGAATTGCGCCTCACCCAGATCGTCGCTCCGGGGCAGGTGTTCATGCCCTTTCATTTCGCCGAGACCAACATCAACGAAGTGACGCAGGATTCCTTCGACCCGATCTCAAGAGAACCGAACTACAAGCAATGTGCCGTCCGCGTAGAACGCTCAGCAACCCAACCAAACAGGAGATACCAAACATCATGAACCGCAGAACTTTACTAGGAAACTTATTGGCTGGACTTCCCCTCGGCTACGCAGGTGCTGTTTATGCGAGCGATGCCCCGGAGACCGCAGAGATGCGTTTTGGCATGATCGCTTTGACCGATTGCGCCTCCATCGTCATGGCTCACGAACTGGGCTACTTCAAGAAATTCGGCATCAATTCGATCATTTCCAAGGAAGCCAGTTGGGCCGTCATTCGCGACAAACTGGCACTAGGCGAAAACCACGCATCGCACATGCTTCTTGGAATGCCTTTTGCTTCCACGCTGGGCCTCTTGGGCTCGCCCAAACGGCCTGTCATCGCTCCCTGGATTCTCAATCGCAATGGCCAGGCAATCACTCTCAGTAACAAGTTCAAAGGTGTCAAAACTGCGAAGGATCTCAAGCCTTTCGTAGACAAAGCAAAAGCAGATGGCACGCCCCTCACATTCGCAATGACTTTCCCGCCCGGCACACACGCGATGTGGCTTCGATATTGGCTTGCCTCGGGCGGTATCAACCCGGACAAGGACGTCACGCTCATCACCATTCCGCCGCCGCAGATGGTGGCGAATATGAAGATCGGCAAGATGGACGGCTTCTGTGTCGGTGAACCCTGGAATGGCCGCGCTATCGCGGATGGCATTGGTTTCACCGTAACCACAACTCAAAAGATCTGGCCCGACCACCCGGAAAAAGTCTGCGCTTTTACTGAACAGTTCGCAGCTAAAAATCCGAAGAGCGTCAAGGCTGCACTCAAGGCTCTCCATTTCGCAAGTCAGCACATCGACCAGATGACCAATCGCCCGGCAGTTGCTGAAGTCATCAGCCGTCCCACCTACATCAATTGCCCGAAGGAAATCATTCTGGATCGACTGCAAGGCAAATACGTTTACGGAAACGGGATTACCGAGCAGGACCCAAACTACATGATCTTCAGTAATCGCAACTGCAATTTCCCGCAAAAGGCTTTCGGCAATTGGTGGCTCAGCCAATTCCGTCGCTGGGGCATGGTCAAGGGTGACGTTGCTTATAAGCAAGTTGTCGATCAGGTGATGCGCACCGACATCTATACCGAGGCAATGGACGAATTAGGCGTCAAGACTGCAGTTGCCGACATGGCGTCCATCAAGCTCATGGACGGCACTTTCGATCCCAAAAATCCGGAAGCCTATGCGAAGAGCTTTCCTATTCACTCGTTGGCTTAAGGATGAAACAAATGAAACAGCAATTATCAAATTTCTTACTATCTCTGGTTGGCATTTGCATGATGCTTGTAATCTGGCAGGTGCTTGCCACAAGCGTCGCACCCGATCTGCCTTCTCCTTTCAAAACCTGGGAGGAGAGCAAGCTCTATATTCTCCAGCCCTGGGATAAGCGCGGCGAAATGGATCAGGGAATCCTCCGCATGGCTTCTTATAGCCTTCTGCGAGTTGCCAAAGGCTTCTTTCTTGCGGTTCTAATTGGTACTCCGCTTGGTTTCTTTCTGGGCTCTTCGTCTTTGTTCTTTCGGATGTTTGACCCAACGATCCAGCTGCTCCGTCCCATCTCTCCTTTGGCGTGGCTTCCCCTCGGGCTCATCCTGTTTCGGCAATCTGAGCCTGCCGCGCTGTTCACGATCGCACTCTGCAGCATGTGGCCCACCGTGGTGAACACGATGCAGGGCGTACGCGCCATTCCGGCCGATTACCACAACGTCGCCAAGGTCCTTCGTCTTTCGCCATGGAAGAAATTCGTAAAGGTGATGCTGCCGGCAACGCTGCCCTTTATGTTCACTGGCTTTCGACTGAGCCTCGGCCTTGCCTGGCTCGTCATCGTTGCAGCAGAAATGCTCACCGGCACACCGGGTGTCGGCGGCTTCCTCTGGCAGGAGTACAACAGTCTGGTCTATTCGCACATTCTTCTCTCGATTCTCACCATCGGAATCGTCGGCTTCATTCTGGATCGCCTCATGGGTATGGCCGAGGCAAAGTTGAGGACTGCCTGATGAGCAGAATCGAAATCAGCGGACTATCCAAATCCTACGGCTCGCGCTCCATCCTTTCGGACATCAACTTCTCTATGGAAGAAGGCGAGTTCGTTTCGATTGTCGGTGCCTCCGCTAGCGGCAAAACTACACTGATCAAGATGATCTCGGGGCTGGCCTCACCCGATGAAGGTACAGTTTCGATCGGAGGGAAACGAGTTGATGGTTTCCCCGTAGGAGCTGCGATTGTCTTCCAAAACTATTCGCTTCTGCCCTGGTTATCGGCGCTCGAGAATGTTCGGCTTGCCGTTGAGGCGGCATTTCCTTCTTACACAGCCAGAGAGCAAACAGCGCATTCTCAGCGTTACCTCGAAATGGTAGGTCTTGGCAGCGCCGGCCTCAAGAAGCCGGGCCAACTGTCTGGCGGGATGCGCCAACGTGTTGCGATCGCCCGTGCCTTCGCCGTAGAGCCCAGCGTGATCTTTCTCGACGAGCCATTTGGCGCACTCGATGCCCTGACGCGTGTGACGCTGCAACAGGAGCTTGCATCCATGTGCAGCGCCGTTACCAAGCCAGTGACTGCCTTGATGATCACTAACAGTGTCGAAGAGGCGGTACTGCTCTCTGACCGCATTCACGCCCTGGGCCGCGGACCCGGAGCTACGCTGAGCAGCGGCTTTCCTGTTTCCATCCCCAAGCCGCGAGCTGCCAGCCTTCTTCACGACAAGAAGGCAATTGCACTCAAAAACAGAATTGGAGAGTTCCTGGCCGCTGGCGCAAAACCATCGCGCAGAATTATTGAAGCCGCTTCACAAAAGTCCCAGACAGATGTCGCCATGGAGATTGCCTGACCTATGTTTGTAAGACCCCTTGAAATCACTTCGCTTACCAAATGTTTTCCCACGGCTAGTGGCGATGTCACGGTCGTCAAAGACTTCAATGCGCGCATTCTTCCGGGAGAATTTGTTACCCTCCTCGGACATTCCGGTTGTGGAAAATCAACAGTTCTCTCGATCATCGCCGGACTTCAGGAATCCACCTTCGGGGGTGTGATTGTCGACGGAACTGAAGTAAGGGAACCGGGACTCGAGCGTGCCTTTGTGTTCCAGTCTCCGTGCCTGCTGCCCTGGCTTACAGCATTTGAGAACGTGCTGCTTGCTGCCACTCAGGCACATCCGGGAAAATCCAACACCGACTTACGTCAATTGGTGACTCGTTACCTCGGGCTGGTCGGTATCGAAGAATATGCCTCTCAGTTGCCCACAGAACTTTCGCAGGGAACGCAGCAACGTGTTGCCCTCGCCCGCGCACTTTCCCAGGAACCGAAAATTCTGCTTCTTGACGAACCCTTTGGAATGCTCGATTCTCTGACTCGATTCGAACTGCAGGATCTGGTGCTTGAGCTCTGGGAAAAAGACCGCAAGACCGTTGTCATGGTCACTCACGACATTGATGAAGCCATTTATTTATCCGACCGTATTATTTTGATGACCGATGGCCCCGAGTCTCGAGTCGGCCTTGACCTCAGGGTCAGCCTGCCTAGGCCTCGCTGTCGCCACGCGGTGTCCCAGGATCCCGAATATTTCGATCTCCACGCCCGGGTAATCGATTTTCTTGAAAGTCATTCGCGTCAATTCACAAATCAGAAGGAGCTGCTTCATGAAGCCTAGACTTGTACTGGTCGGCAACGGCATGGCAGGCGTCTTCGCCATCGAACAGATCCTGAAACACAGTCAGGAATTTGACATTACTATTTTTGGCGAAGAGCCGCATGTCAACTACAACAGGATTCTGCTCTCCAGTGTGCTCGCCGGCGAGAAAGAGTTGAGCGACATCATCCTCAATGATCGCGATTGGTATGAACGCCATGGCATTGACGCAAAGCTGGGCGTGAAGGTTGAATCCATCAATCTTGAAACGAAGAGTGTTTCTGGCAGCGACGGCACAACGACTACGTTTGACAAGCTCATCCTCGCCACCGGCTCAAGCCCCTTCATTCCGCCCATGGCTGGTACAGACAAAAAGAATGTCTTTGTCTTCCGCACTCTCGATGACGCGAAACAAATGCTTGCTCTCGCCGCACCCGGGCTGAAGGCGGTCGTCATCGGTGGCGGACTGCTTGGGCTTGAGGCGGCCAGAGGTCTGCAGGTTCAGGGCTGCGACGTCTCCGTCGTCCACATCATGAGTCACCTGATGGACCGGCAGCTCGACTTCACCGGTGGCCAGTTCCTCAAGCGCAAAATGGAAGATCTCGGCGTAAAGGTCTTGTGCCAGAAGGCAACAGACTCACTGACCGGCAATGGCAAGGTGGAAGGGATTCGTTTTAAAGATGGCGAAGAGCTCGAAGCTGCCATTGTAGTGATCGCAGCAGGCATCCGTCCCAATACTGCTTTGGCCAAGTCAGCTGGCCTCGAAGTCAATCGGGGCATTGTGGTCGATGAGTATATGCGCACTTCGCATCCAGACGTCTTCGCGGTTGGCGAGTGTACTGAATTCCAGCAACAGCTCTTTGGGCTTGTGGCCCCATTGTGGGATCAGGGGAAAGTGCTGGCTGCGGCAATCACGGGCAACCCGACCGATCCGTTCACCGGCTACACCCCGGCCACCAAGCTCAAGATCATGGGTGTTGAAGTATTCAGCGCCGGAAACTTTGACGAGCAGCGAGAGGGCGTGGAATGCGTTCGCCTCGAAGACCCTTCTCTCGGTATCTACAAGAAACTTCTGCTCAAGGACAACAAACTAGACGGCGTGATTCTTGTGGGCGATGCTTCCGATGACCATCGCTTTATGGACTGGCTTCGCAGCGGGAAAGACCTTTCCGAATTGCGCCGCTATCTGCTCACCCCTCCGCCAGCAGCTGATGCCGGTGAGGATGTAGCCGCTCTCGCCGATTCTCATATTGTCTGCGGATGCAACGGCGTCACCAAGGCTACAATCGTTTCCGCCATCGTGGATCAGGGCGTCTGTACCCTTGCCCAGCTCAAGGACAAAACCAGGGCCGCAACGGGTTGCGGTAGTTGTGGATCCGTTTGCAAATCCCTTTTGCGGGCAGCCTCTCCGGACTATTCCGATGACAAGGCCAAAGTCCTCTGTGCCTGCGTGCCATTTGCTCAGGACCAGTTGAAAGAAATCATCCGCTCCCAGAAGCTGCGCTCGGTGAGCGATGTGCTCGAGGTCTACGGCAACAGTATCGGATGCGAGGTCTGCAAACCCGCAATCAGCTTCCTTCTCGACGTGATCTGGTGTGGTGGCCATGAAGAGGAACGCTCCGCACGCTACATCAATGATCGGGTCCATGCCAACATCCAGAAAGACGGAACCTTCAGCGTCATTCCTCGTATGCGCGGTGGCATTACGAGCGCCGCCGAATTACGAAAGATCGCTGATGTCGCTGACAAATACAAGGTGCCGATGGTCAAAGTCACCGGCAGCCAGCGTATCGATTTGTTAGGCATCAAAAAGTCAGATCTGCCGCTCGTCTGGGAAGACCTTGGGATGCGATCTGGCCAGGCTTACACCAAGGGTGTTCGAATGGTGAAGACCTGCGTTGGCACTCAGTTCTGTCGCTTCGGCACACAGGATGCCATCACCGTTGGCGTCGAACTCGAACGTCGGCTGGAAGATCTTTTCACTCCTCACAAGACGAAGCTCGGAGTCGTTGGTTGTCCCCGGAATTGCGCAGAAGCCACCGTCAAGGACATTGGACTGATTGGACAGGATGGCGGCTGGCAGGTTGTGATCGGGGGCGCAGCCGGCAAGGGCGTTCGCAAAGCCGATCTGCTGATCGTCGTTGAAACCAGCGAAGCGGCCATTGAGGCCGCCGAAATATTCTTCCAGTATTATCGCGAACACGGTGTTTATCTGGAGCGTTCCTACGACTTTGTAGAGCGTTTCGGAATCGAAAAAATACGTCGCGAAACGGTCTACGCAACCAGCGCGGTCAAGCAGGGTCTGCTCGATCGCCTGCGACGGTCAAAAGCCAAAGCTACCGATGTCTGGCTGGAGCGAAACAATCCCAGCCCGTATCAGTTTTCCGACATAGATCCTCTTGAGGCCGTTGGTCCACTCGATGGCGAATCCGCACTTCGTAATCTGGATCACCTCGACAGCACACTTGTGCAAATTCAGATGAATGGAGCTTCCGAACATGCAGCAGTCTAACTGGGTCAAAGTCACCAGCATTGATAATTTGCCTCTACGCGAAGGCCGCAGCGTCAAGCTCGCCGGCTTAGACATTGCTCTCTTCAATCTGGGAGACCGATGTGTCGCCGTAGAGAACCGTTGCCCACATTTGGGCGGCCCGCTTGTTGATGGCATCGTTTCTTCTTCAGACGGCAAGATTACGATCACTTGTCCCCTCCACGCACGTCGAGTCTGTCTGGACCGCGGTGAGGTGCTTGTTCCCTCCGGGTCCGCTGAAGATTGTGCTCTCGTCTTCCCCGTCGCAGTTGTCGATGGGATCGTTACCATTTGCCTCGATTCAGTAATGAAGAAGGAGGTTGCCTAGACTGGAGTTCATGGGATTAACTGGATTGAAAGTGCTGTCTCTCGAATCGCGCCGCGAAAAGGAGATGGAAACCCTGATCCTCCGCTATGGTGGTCAGCCTTTTATGGCCCCATCAGTCAAGGAACGGGCTATTGACTCGAACGCCGACGCCATCGCCTGGGCTGACGATTTGATTGCCGGCAAATTCAACCTTGTCATTTTTACAACCGGAATTGGACTCCAGTATTTGCGCGACGCAATACTCACGCGATACACTGCCGAACAATTGGGAGCAGCTCTTCAAAGTGTCACCGTTGCCGCTCGAGGCCCCAAGCCACTCGCGATTCTTCACGAGCTGGGAGTCAAGCCAGAAATCCGGATTCCTGAGCCCAACACATGGCGCGAGATGATTCCAATCCTGGCTGCGCGGCCCGAGCGACGCATTTCGATCCAGGAGTATGGGCGCCCAAATCTTGAATTCAACACCGCCCTGCGCGATCTCGGTGCCGAAGTCAACACAGTCTCCATTTACCGATGGGAACTGCCTGATGACATCGGCCCACTCAAGCAGGCAACTCGCCGCATCGCCAGCCGGGACTTCGATGTTGTGATCTTCACGACATCCATTCAGTTGACCCACCTGCTGGAGATTGCTGCAAATCTCGGCTTGGCCGACGCTGTCTTCGACGCCCTGAAGCGCGATCTCGTGATTGCCTCCGTTGGTCCAATCATGAACGCAGCGCTTGAAGAACGCGGCCTTTCGGCTGATATTGTTCCAGATCATCCCAAGATGGCAGCGCTCGTTCGTGCCACTGCGGATGAGGCACAATCGGCGATCGCCCGCAAACGCGCTGCTTTTCAATAACACAGACACTGTCGGCCCAGCCTGCCGCACCTAAACTGTCGAGTCTCTTTCTCAGAGGCTGACGCCCCCTCCATGCCTGTAGGGTCAAACCAAATATCAATTCTTAACAGACAAAAGGGGATTCTCCATGTTCAAACAGTTCATTCGCCTGACCTATTTCGCCATATCGCTCTGCTCGGCAACCGCTATCGCAGAGGAAGATCAGGCTGCGGCCGCCAAGGCTGCCGTTCCAGTGTCACCAAAACCGATCAAGTTCAAAGGCATCACCGTTTCGGGAAGCTTCCGTACTCGCCTCGAAAACTGGAATTGGTTCGAGCCCACCACTGGCGACCCTACCTACAGCTATTCCGGCAACATCTTTCGCTTGATGCTTTCGCAATCTAAAGAGCGCTTCGGCTGGCAAGTTGAGTTCGCTGCGCCTGTTCTGCTGGGGTTGCCCGATAACGCCACTGGTGTTGGCGCTCAGGGTGCTCTGGGGCTTGGCGCAAACTACTACACTGCCAATGATCGTAGCCGCTACAGCGCCATGCTTTTTCCAAAGCAGGCAATCATGTCGTTCAAGGGTATCGGGGGCAAGTCTGCCCTACTCAAGGTCGGCCGATTTGAGTTTGCCGACGGGTCCGAAATGGCACCGAAAAATGCCACTCTCATGGCTCTCAAGACCACCAGAATAAACATGAGACTCCTTGGTCATTTCGGTTGGGCGCACGTCGGGCGAAGTTTTGATGGCCTCCACTACAGCCGCAACACTTCCGATGCCAAATCGAATCTGACATTTGTTGGAGCCGTGCCCACCCGGGGCGTATTTCAAACAGACGGTTGGGGTTGGAATCAGGTCGCTTTTGGTTATCTCTCTTACACGAAGGCTTGGGCAAGAGGTCCACAAACCGCCGAAACCCGAATCTTCGCTCTGTACTACGACGATTGGCGCAACGTCCTCAAAGTAGATAACCGCCCCGCTGCAACGCGCAACGTAGATCGAAGCAATATCAAAATTGCCACATTCGGTGGGCACAGCCTCCATGCATTCGATACCAAACCAGCTACCTGCGATTTACTCGTTTGGGGTGCCGCGCAGACTGGCCGTTGGGGCAAGCTGGATCATAGTGCTTACGCCATCATCGGCGAAGCAGGCATTCAGCCCAAGGCAAAGGCCACGCTCAAATGGAAGCCATGGCTGCGCGGTGGGCTTTCTCTTTCAAGCGGTGATGGTAATCCCGGAGATACCAAACACAACACTTTTTTCCAGGTCATGCCCACTCCTCGTCCGTTCGCACGTTTCCCCTTCTTCAACATGATGAACAATCAGGACATTTATTCTGCGCTGATCTTGCGGCCGCACCCACGCCTTTCGATTTCCAGTGAATTCCATTCGCTGTCTCTTCGAAACCGCAACGATCTCTGGTACGCCGCCGGCGGCGTTTTTCAGCCCTGGACCTTCGGCTACCAAGGGCGCTCCACCAGCGGGGCCAAGTCCCTCGCAAACCTCTACGACATCAGTGCAGACATCAAAATTAACGCCGTCACCTCAGTAAATCTCTACTACGGACACGCTCAGGGACTCGCCGCCATGAAAGCAATTTACCCCAAAGGACAAAGCGGTAACCTCGGTTTCGCAGAACTCATGTTTCGGTTTTGATTTCCGATCGCCGATTCAGTTCTACTGAATCATCCGTTTCACTTTATCCAGAGCCTGCTTCGCCATCGTGTAATCAGGCTCGATATCGACCGCCTGCTGAAAGCAATCCTGCGCCCGTCGGTACATATCTTTAACGACATATGCCCGGCCCAGGTTGTACCAGGGAAAGTGATAACTGTCGTAGCGAATGCTCTTTGTGGCCTTTTCTAGCCACGGAATGGCATCATCCACTTGGCCCTTCTCAATCAGGTAAGCTCCAATGTCGTTGTAGGGGTTGCCAAAGGTCGGATCGATCTCTATGGCATGCTTGCACTCGACGATGGCATCGTCGAGCCGCCCCTGAAAACGATACGCCCAACCGAGGAAGGTGTAAGCCTCCGCCGTGGGGTGTAGTTTTATCGATTTCTTGTAGAGGTCCATCGCGACATCCAGCTCACCCTGCATCTGCATTTGGTAGGCATCCTGGAATAATTGGATCGCGAGTTCGACCCTCGGGTCGGTCATGTTCCCCATTACTATCCAAATATTTCGCGCAAGGCAATCCCTAAATCAACTTCCGCGATAATTATTTCTTCAACGTTTGTTAAGTAGAATAAAAACTAATGATCTCCAAAGTCCGAAAGGCTGTCTTTCCGGCCGCCGGTCTGGGCACTCGCTTCCTCCCCGCAACTAAAGCCAGCCCTAAAGAAATGTTGCCCCTGGTTGATAAACCCATCATCCAGTATGGGGTCGAAGAGGCCCTGCACTCTGGCATTCAAAACATGATTATCGTCACCGGACGTGGCAAGTCTGCCATTGAGGATCACTTCGATGTCAGTTTCGAACTCGAACATGTACTCGAATCGAAGGGCAAAAAGGAGATGCTCTCCGCCGTTCGCGCCATCTCCGACATGATCGATGTCTCCTATGTCCGGCAAAAAGAAGCCCTTGGACTTGGTCACGCCGTTCTCCGCGCCAAGGAACTCGTCGGCAGCGAACCTTTCGCTGTCGTCCTTGCTGATGACGTCATCGATAGCGAAGTACCCTGCATTCGTCAGCTCATCGATGTCTATGAATTCTATGGCGCTAGTGTCGTTGCGCTCATGGAGGTTCCTCGTGACCAGATCTCCAATTACGGTGTTGTTGATGCCGAACCAGTTCCGCACAATGGCACCAAGGATCGTCTCTACCGAATCCGCAATCTAGTCGAAAAGCCAAAGGCTGAAGATGCGCCGTCTAATCTGGCAATTATCGGCCGGTATATCCTTACACCTGAGATTTTCACTTCGCTTGAAGAAATCGGCCCCGGCGCCATCGGAGAAATCCAGCTTACCGATGGTCTTCGCCACCTGCTCCGCTCCCGGCCCATCTATGGTTTTCGCTTTGATGGTCAGCGCTATGACGCCGGTGACAAGCTTGGTTTCTTAAAGGCAACTGTCGAATTCGCCCTCAAGCGCGGCGACCTCGGCGTACCTTTCCGGGCTTACCTGAAGAGTCTGACCCTTTAAGGCTGCCATGACGCATTCTCAATTCCTCCCGCCCGTCAAACCTAGCGAAGCGGTTGTACTTGCAGAACTGATCTTTCAAATCACTCAAAATCGCCCTTGGTCAAACGATCTTCGGGCGCGCCTTGCTTCAAGCCTTCCAACAATCACTCTCGAAAGCACTACTCCCTTTCCTCTAACTCTGGCTCCCGACCCAAGCCATGCCAGCACTTTTTTCATCGTCGTCCACAGCAAGTCTGGCGACACTCCTGGGTACTGGCTGCTGCACATGGCCCCTGCTTCTGCCGCAACCACACCGCTCTTCCCCAACCCGGTTCTGCTCGCCAGAGTGCGGCCTGCCGGAGAACGCGAAATCATAGTCAACGCCATACCCTTTGCAGAAAACCTTGCTTCGATCCTGAATGGCCTCCACCCGCAGCTTCTTGCTCGCTCCAGTAGCGTCCACAGCATCTACAGCAAAGCCCTCGACGCAGATCATCTTGATTTTCTGAAGAGCTTCCCCAAACGCTCCAATCTCCTGCCCGCTATTCGCACAACCATTCCAGGCTGGCAGGTCTATGCGCCGCTGCTGCTTTCCAGCTGGCGTGATGGTTTTGTCGCGATTCTCGAAAAGCTTCGTGAAGTTCCCTCCGAATCCGATGCCGCGCCATTCTCGCGGTTTAGCCTGATCGTCGATGCTCCTTTCGACGCCCGCTCCATCGCGGTCTTCCATTCTCGGCTCAAATCCACAGTCAAAAAATCCTTCGATCTCGAAATCGATCTCTCCGCACTTGCCGCACTTGAAGCCGACGACCTCCATAAGCTCCTCGATAATCTCAAGCTGTTAGGTGTGAATGTACAAAGTGTCGAGCTCAATGCAGCGCTGCATATTCCCGCCTTCGCAATGCTGCTTCAAGCGAGGCAAATCGGGATCACGCTCCAAGCCGACGAGCCGGGCGAACTGATCAGCCCGCTGCGAACGCACTGGAAGCTCGCAAGCTGACTGGCACTCCGCTGCAGGTTATGTGCTTCTCGGGGTTCAGATAGTCTACTGCCAACATCGCAAAGCCGATCTGTCGCTTCTCCGCAGGCGAGTAAACTACGCTCAACAAATAACCGGCCTGCGCTCCACCACCGCACAGCTCAGCATTCGACGCCGGAGCTACTGCACTTTCGATCGCTACTGCCGCCAGTCCCTTGTGTACCGCTCCACGTGCACGCACCCGCTCCACAATCTCCTGTCCCAAATAACAGCCCTTCGAAAAATGAACGCCATGCATGAGTCGAGTTTCCTGAACAAGATGCTTTTCGAGAATCTCGGCTCCAAACCGTGGCTTTCCGTTCTCGTGCCTCACTACTTCCCAGGCTGCGTCATCCGCCTTGGCAACTCCACCAAGCTTTGAGATCCAATCCTCGCGTAAAGCGATAGGCAAAATGATTCTGACTCCGTCAGATCCGGTCTCATTGACACGAGCAACATAGCCGCCGTTAGATGACACTATGCCGTTTTGTATTGCTGGCACCGGCAAGCCCATGCCAGCCGCCACACTTGCAGCCTCGGGCCCCTCGATACCAAACTCAAAATGGGAAGCCGCCAGATCTTCAAGCGTCACATCGTCGGCAATGATGAACTTGTCGAGATGCACATAAAGCGCCTCCTTAGCATGGGCCTCCGTGTCAATCAGGTATTGCTTCCCGCAGCGGAAGATCGTTGCATCACTCTGAATGCGCCCAAGCGCGTTCAGAAAGAACGCATAACAGCCGTCTCCATCCTGCAGCGCATTTACATGATTCGAACTCATCGCGTGCAGCAGCCGCGCACTATCTTCCCCGTGCGTCAAAATGCGACCCCGGGTACTCAGATCCTTCCAGGCAGCGCTAGTGCGCAACTCTTCATATCCCTGCATTAGGCCCCCCGCAAATGGCGCAAATAAGCACCTGCCACTACTACGGCCGCAGTCCCGATCAGCGCTGACATCTGCCAGCGCTTTCGCTTTTCGGGTGTAGAGTCTGTTTTCGTCAACAGAAAAATCATTCCAAACACGTGCAGCGCCAACAAAAATTTGATACCAAACCACATGTGCCAGCCTTGTGGGGCACCCTTCATAAGCTTCATCATGTTGTAAATCCCGCTGATCGCGATTCCGACAATTCCGCTAAATACGGCATTCCGGGCCAGTGGTGCCACAATTGGTTGGCCCAGATAAGCTCCACCAACCGCTCCGCCGACCATTGCGATTGCGGTGAAAATATGCAGCCAGCGCATCAATAGATCAAGAAAAATTTCCATAATTACAGTGTATGATTCACTCTGTCCTTCCGGTGGGACTTTTGTTCCAGCAAAATTGCGCGATTCTCGCTGACGAAGAGACAAATGAGGCTTTCGTCATCGATCCCGGTGACGAACCTGGCATCATCCTCGGCGAAATTGAGCGTTTGCAGGTAAAAGTCAAAGCTATTTTGATCACGCACGCCCACCTCGATCATGTCAGCGCCCTTGCCGAAGTTAAAGAGGCACTTCAGGTTCCTGCCTACATGCACCCTGGCGAGCAGACTCTCTATGACAATCTCGCCAAACAGGCTGCCCAATTCGACCTTCCCGCTCCTCGCATGACCACTATCGACTTTCCCTTGGCCGAAGGCATGCAACTCACTCTCGGTAGCTACATCTTTCACGTGCTCGAGACTCCAGGCCACTCTCCAGCCAGCGTCAGCTTCTACATCCCCAA
Source organism: Acidobacteriota bacterium (assembly GCA_025354885.1). Lineage (GTDB taxonomy): Bacteria > Acidobacteriota > Terriglobia > Bryobacterales > Bryobacteraceae > Bryobacter. The sequence continues at coordinate 23,044 of JANXLY010000117.1, forward strand.
TGCGAATCGGGTCATCGCCGGCGATACGCTGTTCCGCCGCTCGATCGGCCGCACAGATCTCCCAGGAGGCAGCCTCCAGCGCCTTCTCAAGAGCATCCGCACAAAGCTCTTGATTCTCCCTCCTGACACCGAAGTCTATTCCGGCCACGGTCCGGAAACTACCATTCGCGACGAAGTTCGCCATAACCCTTTTCTCAAATAGCCGCGCGCCATTGCAGTCGCGCAACCGCTGCCAAAGCATTTTCTCATTGAAGGATGAGCCTAAAGGATTGAGCTGTTGACCGGGGCTCCTTTCATTGAAGTTTTCTTGGGCGAAGGCGAAATCGTCGTCGCGGCTGTGGGAATGTGGGAATCGCTTGGCGATTTCCAAGGGCGGTGGGAAACGAAGGAAACCGATTTTGGTTTTCCTCGTTTTCCTCGGCCCGTCATTTCCACAGCCGGTCCCGCAGCGCTTGTTTTCATGCCGACTATAGTGGTCCCAGGAATTCAGACCAGGCAATAAGCTAAGATTCGACGAAGTCAAAAACCAAGGAGAGGTCGATGACGACGACGAGAAAAAAGTACAGTCCGAATTTCAAAGCCCGGGTAGCGATCGAAGCGATCCGGGG
>JANXLY010000180.1 GCA_025354885.1 Acidobacteriota bacterium
TTGCGCTGTCACCATCGGAGACTGCAAGGGCTTCCATCGTGGTGCTGAAATCCGGTAAACGCTTGCCGGCAGATTCTGTGGTGCTCGGTTTGGGCGTAAAACCAGAAGTGGGTCTTGCAAAGGACGCGGGCCTCGAAATCGGCAGGCTTGGTGGTATCCGGGTTAATGAACACCTCCAAACAAGCGACCCGCACGTGTGGGCTGTAGGGGACGCTGTTGAGGTACGTGATGGCGTCACCAACCAATGGGCTCTGATTCCGCTGGCCGGGCCGGCGAACCGACAGGGTCGTATTGCCGCCGACAACATCCTCGGTCGTGCATCCCGATATGAACGCACTTGGGGTACAGCTATCCTCCGGTTGTTTAATGTAACGGCTGGTTGTACCGGTGCAAGTGAAAAGACGCTTCGTCGCGCCGCCATGCCTTTTCAGGCTCTTCATCTTCACCCGGGCTCTCATGCAGGTTACTATCCCGGCGCTCAACCCATAGCGATGAAGATCCTGTTCAATCCTGAAACTGGCCAACTACTGGGCGCCCAAGCAATCGGCCGTGACGGCGTGGACAAACGGATTGATGTGCTGGCCACGGCCCTAAAGGCCGGATTGACTGTTCACGATCTAGCCGAATTGGAACTGGCCTATGCGCCGCCGTACGGATCGGCGAAAGACCCCGTGAACCTTGCCGGCATGGCTGCGGAAAACGTGTTGGACGGTGACGTGGCAATTGCACAATGGGAAGAAGTCGCTCTTCTTGATCCCGCCGGGACATTGTTCCTGGATGTTCGCCAGCCCGACGAGCGTGCCACGGGCTTTATCCCCGGGTCGGCGCACATTCCACTGGATGAGTTGCGGCAGCGCCTTGATGAGTTACCCCGCGACCGCGAAATCATCGCGTATTGCCAGAGCGGCCAGCGCTCCTACATTGCAGCCCGCATCCTGAGCCAGCACGGTTTTCGCGTGCGAAATTTGACTGGGGCGTATCGCACGTGGCGGATCACGCAACCCCAATGACGCAGGGCGGATCTTCACCCGTCGACGAAATTGACTGGCCATGTACATGCTTCTGCATTGCCGAAAAGACAGCGTTTCAAACACAAGAAAAGAAATCGATGAGCACAAAAGTTCAGGCGATTGTAATTGCGAGTGGCCTTCGCGGCTTTGGGTTGTCCCGGCGGTCGCTAAAAAAGGGACGATAGCAAGATGTCGGATATTAAACAAGACGCCACCATGGCCAAGATTGACCATATGTCATCAGATGACAAAGCGGCCATAGTAATCTCCCTTGTCAATCCCCGATCCACCTTGACTGATAATGTGCCATTGAGCGCACGATGGACTCTAAGCGTTCTCCTGCACGACCGACTTACCGATAATTCCAGTGAGTTTCACTTTCGCCTCCTCAGTGGCGCTGTGGCAGACGAGATGACAGATCTTCAGGATGACCGGATCGGCAATCGCATAAAAAATTGTGTTACCGTCCCGACGGCGGCTAACGATGCCGGCATTGAAAAGTGCGTTGAGATGCCGTGAGACGTTCGATTGGTTCGCCTGTAGCATTTCAACAATCTCGTTCACAGCATGCTCGCGTGTTTCCAGCACCTGCAAAATACGCAGCCTGTGCGGTTCGCCGAGCATCCGAAAGCGAGTGGCCATAAGTTCAATCAATTGGCCGCTAACAGGAATGTTGTTTTTCCGCATGTTGACTATATGATCATATCAGCATATAATCAAGTGTGTGATCTTTCTATTTCAGGGAAGAAGACGAGTTGTGAAAACTGCCGAAATCAACCCCAGGGGCTCAGATTTTCCCAAGCGACGCACGGATGCAATGAAGGCATAAGTTAATGAAAAAGCGCCCACTAATTCTGATCATCGTGTGCGTGTCCGTTTGGGCTCAGAACCCACTCTCATTGAAAGATGCGGTTGGTGCGGCCATCGACCACAATAAGGCAATCGAGGGATCCATCGCGGCGATGAAGACTGCGGAAGCCCGCATCTCAGAAGCCCGCGGCGGTAACCTGCCCAAGGTCAACTATGCGGAGTCCTGGGTCCGAAGCGATAATCCAGTCTTCGTTTTCTCCTCTCTGCTGACGCAACATCAGTTCGGCGCACAGAACTTCCAACTCGGTCCGCTCAACCGTCCTGACTTCCTCAACAACTTTCAATCGCAATTCACGGCAGACCAACCGGTCTATGACGCGGGCCAGACCAGGCACGCGGTACGTTCGGCACAACTGACCAGGGACTACACGTCGGAGCAGGTCCGGCAAACCCGCATGGACGTGATAGCAGGCGTAATCCGGTCCTACTACGACGTATTGCTGGACGCAGAACAATGCAACGTGACCACTCAGGCCATGCTCTCAGCCGAGGCTGGCCTTGACCGCGCCCAGGCGTTCCGGACCGCTGGGATGTCCACTGACGTCGACGTGCTGTCTATCCGCGTTCATAAAGCCGGCGTGCGCGAACAACAAATACAACGCGAGGCCGATCTCGACGTGGCCCAGGCTTCGTTGAACGACGCGCTTGGCCTGCCACTCGACACGGCGCACACTCTGACTTCGCCCCTCGTGCCTTTAACGTTTCCTGCGGGGTTGCTGGCAGACTATGAAACGAAGGCCCTCGCCGACAGACCCGAGGCCCGACAGGTAAAACTGGCCACCAGCCTGGCCAGGAACCAAGTGGCGACGGCACACAGCAACCTTCTGCCCCAGGCAAGCGTTCACGCCGCATTTGAGGCGGATCGGCAGCGATTTTACGACAGAGGTGGCGCGAACTGGCTGGTTTCAATCGGACTCCGCTGGAACCTTTTCAACGGCCTCGTCGATAAGGCGCGCATTGAGGACAGCAAATTCAACCTTAACCGAAACGAAGCGGAGCAGCAGCATGCGGAGTCCGCCATCCGCCTCCAGGTCCGCCGCGCCTTCGCCGACCTGCGCGCATCGGAACAACGGATCGAAGTCGCGAACGCATCCGTCGCAGAGGCAGAAGAGAGCCTCCGCATTACCCAAAACCGCTACGGAGTGGGAATGACCGGGGTGACGGACTTGCTTCGTACGGAGACTGCGGTGCTCGAAGCCCGGACGCGGCACCTCGCGGCAATCCACGATCAACGCATCGCCGCGGCAATGCTGGAATTGGCCGCAGGAACGCTCAGCAGGGAATCCGAGGTTTTGAACTAGTGATGAAGCGCCTGCTCACTCCGATACCATTCGTAATCTGGCTCGTTGGATGCAGCGAGATCCCTCCCGAAAAACACGCCTCTTCCACTCCCGCCGTCGTCGTGTCCACTTCGGTGGCCGCCACCGAGACGTGGCCCTCCATATACGAGGCGACGGGCACGGTGCGCGCCCGCACATCCGCCGTCATCTCCGCGCAAGTGATGGGTTACGTTCGGGACGTGAAAGTACAAGCCGGCGAGCACGTCCGCGCCGGCCAAACACTTGTAAGGCTCGATACGCGCGATATGGACATCGGCTCGCGCCGCGCCGAAGCCGCCCGCGAGGAAGTTCGAACGTCCGTGCCCGAGGCGGACAGCGCCGTCGCTGCAGCGAAAGCCAGTCTCGATCTCGCCCAGCTGACGTTCGACCGTATGCAGGAGTTGTTTCAAAAAAAATCCATCTCGAATCAGGAGCTCGACGAGTCGTCGGCCAAACTCAAAGCGGCGCAAGCGGCCCACGAAATGGTACGGGCGCGACGTGTACAACTGAACTCAAAGATTGCCCAGTCGGATCAGGTGGTGCGTTCCACCCAGCTGACGCGCAGTTACGCCGACATTGTGGCGCCCTTTGCCGGTGTCGTCACGGCAAAATCCGTTGAAGTCGGAATTCTCGCAATGCCTGGTACACCATTGCTCACCATTGAACGCGAAGGAGCCTTTCGTTTGGAAGCGTTGGTTGAAGAATCCCGCCTCGCGGCGATCCGGCTGGGCCAACCTGCGTCCGTCACCCTCGACAGTGTTGATCGCCCACTCGAAGCGCGCGTCTCAGAGATCGTACCGACGGTGGATGCCGCGTCCCGTTCCTACACAATCAAGATCGATCTGCCCGCTCTCCCCGCGCTTCGCTCGGGAGTCTTTGGGCGCGCGGCCTTCCGACTGTCCGGCCGGTCGCTCCTTGCGATTCCGGCAGGGGCAGTCACTGAGCGAGGCCAATTGCAATCGGTCATGGTGCCGGACAACGGCTTCGCGCGCACGCGACTGATTACAGCAGGTCAAAAGGCCCAGGATCGTGTTGAGGTTCTTTCCGGTCTGACCGCCGGCGAGAAGGTAATCTTCCCGGTTCCGCAGGGCCTTAGCGATGGTGCCAGAGTTCAGGTCCGGCCGTGAAAGCCGACCACTCACTCGGCCCGGCGGGAAAGTTCGCCCGGGCCTGGATCGATTCGAAGTTGACTCCGCTGGTGATCATTGGCTCGTTGCTGTTGGGCGTTTTCGCTGTGTTCAAGCTTCCCCGCGAGGAAGAGCCGCAGATCGTCGTGCCCATGGTTGATGTCTTCGTCCAGCTGCCAGGTGCATCTTCTCGTGAAGTGGAGGAGCGCGTCACCAAACCCATGGAGAAGTTGCTTTGGGAAATCCCGGGAGTGGAGTATATCTACTCGACGTCGAGCCCTGGCATGTCCACCGCAATCGTACGCTTTTTGGTCGGGCAGGATGAAGAGAGAAGTATCGTGCGGCTGAATCAGAAGCTGAATGCGAATCTGGACCGGATTCCGCGTGGCGCATCGCCTCCGTTGATCAAGCCGCGATCCATCGACGATGTCCCCATTTTGGGACTCACGTTTTGGAGCAAGCGTTACAGCGATTTTGAACTGCGGCGAGTCGCGGCGCAGGTGGATGACGCGATCAGGCAGACTCCTGACGTCTCGGCCGTGGCTCTGCTGGGAGGCCAAAAGCGTGAGATTCGGATCACGCTGGATCCACCGCGCCTGAACGCCTACAACCTGTCACCGTTGCAGGTAGTGGGGGCGTTGGGCCTTGCCAATCGCCGTATGCAGTCTGGCGAATTCGCAAGCGGCAACCAGCAATATCTGCTGGAAACCGGCCAGTTTCTTCGCAGCCCGGAGGACGTCCGCAAAGTGGTTGCCGGAGTGACTAACGAAAAGCCGATTTTCATTGGGGACGTAGCCGGGGTGACCGACGGTGGCGAAGAGCCGTCGCAATACGTGCGCTTCTCCGATGGGAATGGTTTTTATCCGGCCGTAACCGTCGCGGTGTCCAAACGCAAAGGGACGAATGCCGTCACCGTGGGCGAGGATGTTTTGCGCCGTCTGGAGCCGCTGCGCGGCACGGTGATCCCGTCCGACATTCAGATGACCGTCACGCGCAATTACGGGGAAACGGCCAAAGAGAAGTCCAACGAATTGTTATGGCATATGCTGATTGCCGTGATTTCAGTGAGCGTTCTGATTGCGATCACTCTGGGGCTGCGCGAATCGCTAATTGTGTTCACCGCCATCCCTGTAACGCTGGCGCTGACCCTCACCGTTTTTTATCTCTACGGCTACACGCTGAATCGGATTACGCTATTTGCGCTGATCTTTTCAATCGGCATCCTGGTGGACGACGCGATCGTGGTTCTGGAGAACATCGTGCGCCACTGGCGGATGCCGGCCAATGCCGCAAGACCACCGTTCGAAGTCGCTGTGGAAGCGGTGGATGAGGTTGGCAATCCAACCATCCTGGCCACTCTGGCCGTAGTCGCGGCCATCCTGCCGATGGCGTTCGTCGGGGGTCTGATGGGACCGTATATGCGCCCTATACCCATCGGAGCCAGCGCGGCGATGATCTTCTCCCTGATGGTGGCCTTCATCGTGACGCCGTGGGCCGCAGTGCGCGTGCTCAAGCCGGGCGGGCACCACGAGGGCGAACGGGAAGACTTCGTGACGCGCCTCTACCGGCGTTTCATGGGTAGCTTGCTGCACCGCGCCGCGCTGAGATGGAGTTTCGTCGGTGGCGTGGTGATTCTGCTGCTGGTCTCGGTTTCGTTGTTCTACTTCGGCCTCGTCAAGGTCAAGATGCTGCCGTTCGATAACAAAAGCGAGTTCCAGGTAATTGTAGATATGCCGAACGGGACGACGCTCGAAGAAACCGCGCGCGTGACACAGTTGCTTGCGGTGGAGACGCAGAAGCAGCGAGAGGTGGTGAACGTTCAGACCTATGCGGGAACGGCTTCGCCCTACAATTTCAATGGACTGGTCCGCCATTATTACCTTCGGCGCGGGCCAAGTGTAGCGGATATTCAGGTGAATCTGTTACCGAAGAGCGCACGCAGCTTGCAAAGCCACGAGATCGCGAAACAGGTGCGGCAGCGCCTGCTTTCTGTCGCCCGACTCAATGGAGCGCGGATCAAGGTGGCGGAAGTGCCACCCGGTCCCCCCGTGCTGGAAACACTGGTCGCCGAGGTGTACGGCCCCGGCATGGATGGAAGGACGGCGCTGGCGCGGCAAATCAGGGACCTTTTTCAAAGGACCAAGGGCGTTGTGGACGTCGACTGGTATGTGGAAGACGATCAGACCAAGTACAGTTTAGTTGTCGATGAGGAAAAGGCCGCGATCAACGGTATCTCAGGCGACGACATAGCACGCGCCTTGCAAATTGCTTCAGCCGGGTATCCGTCCGGTCTGCTGCATCAGGACGCGGAGAAGGAAGATGTAGCCCTCATGGTGCGCCTCGACCGCGCTACCCGTTCGGATCTGGAGCGTATGCAAAGCCTGAAGGTTGGCGGCCGCAACGGGCGTCAGACTGCGCTGGGAGAACTTGTGCACATCGAGAAGGGGATCGAGGATAAGAGCATCTACCACAAGAACCTGATGCCGGTGACGTACGTGACGGCCGATATCGCGGGTGAAATCGAGAGTCCAGTTTACGCTGTCACGAAGCTGGGCCCGGAGATCGACAAGATTAAAATTCCGGAGGGCTACCAGATCGAACAGCACATGGCCGCGCTGCCTTCAGATTCCTCACGGTATTCGATGAAGTGGGACGGCGAGTGGCACATCACTTACGAAGTTTTTCGCGATCTCGGTATCGCCTTCGCGGCAGTCCTCATCCTGATCTACGGGCTGGTAGTGGGCTGGTTCCAGTCGTTCCTGACGCCGCTGATTATTATGGCTGCGATCCCGTTCTCGCTCGTAGGCATTCTTCCGGCGCATGGCCTTATGCACGCCTTCTTCACCGCAACGTCGATGATCGGTTTCATTGCGGGCGCAGGTATTGTGGTCAGGAATTCGATCATCTTGGTGGACTTCATCGAATTGCGTCTCGCGCAGGGTATGCCGCTTGATGAAGCCGTGATCGACGCCGGAGCAGTCCGCTTCCGTCCGATGATGCTCACTGCGGCCGCAGTGGTGGTTGGATCGTCGGTAATTTTATTCGATCCCATTTTTCAGGGGTTGGCAATTGCGTTGATGGCGGGCGAAATTGCGTCGCTCCTGCTTTCGCGAATGACTGTCCCCGTCCTGTTCTATCTGCTTCACAAGAAAAGAGAGGTTGTCACATGACTGTGGATCGTTACTTACGTATGATTGCCGGGGCGTTCGTGATGTTGACGCTCGCGCTCGGCTATTGGGTAAGCCCATACTGGTACCTGTTCACTGCGTTTGTAGGCCTCAATCTCTTTCAATCGGCGTTCACGAACTGGTGTCCCATGATGACTATTCTTCGGAAATTGGGAGCCCAGCAGCACCCGTAAGTTCGATCCGACGTACTCCGCATTCCTGTAAGAAACACTCCCATAGTTTCTTACAGAGTCGAGGCGTCGCAAACGCCCCTTCTCGCCGACACGAACGCAAGCATCGACTGGCTTCTCTCTAGACTCTTCGTCTTGAATCTCTTTCGTGGGGGAAGGCATCGATTGTCTCCCTTCTCCGCTGGCGGCTGACTGTCATGGGTTGGTGCTCTCATTCAGCGCAAATTGTTCTTTCAGCAGCGTCAGATTCAAGCGCACGGTTTGCGAAGAATCTATGGTGAGCACGGGATATACGGAGGATTTTAGGGTCGAGCAAGGCAATATTGTGCCGTACATCAAAGTGCCATTCGATGTATCCGCGTTAAGTGAAATCCGACAGGGGCCGGGTCAATATCGTGCAGCGAACACCGATGCCGTGAAACGGTTCTTGGCGGCGGAGGGATTCGCGGATACAACTGTGGAAAAATCGCCCGCTCCGCTTTGAAAGATCGGAACGCGGCAGGGGAAGATTTACACCGGCTGCAATGTTGAGAATGCCACCTGCGGTCTGACGGCTTGTGCGGAACGTGTGGCTATTTTCAAAGTCATTTCAGAAGGTGCGCGGAATTTTGTCCGCGTCGCCGTGACCGCGGATACAGAGACTCTTACGCCGCCTTGCGTGGCGTGCCGACAGATTTTGTGGGAGCTCTGCTGGGTACGTGGAACTGGTGACGTCGAATCTTCACGGCAAGACGGAGACGCTCATTTTGGCGACTCTGTTTCCCCGTGCATTTGACGCTTCGTTACTTTAAGCTGCAAGCAAAACGCGTGAGCCACAATCATCCATATGGTTTTCCTTCGCGTCGCTATTGTCTTTAGTCTGCTCTCCGCCGCCTGCCTCACGGGGCAAGTGCCTGAGACCG
>JANXLY010000126.1 GCA_025354885.1 Acidobacteriota bacterium
AGAATTGTCCAATGCAAGATGAGCATGAAACGGGATTGGATTCCAATGCAAGATGAGCATGAAAGCGGGGAAGGTGGAGTAGGCATGCTGGCGTATGCAGATACGCATGGAAAATGCCGAGAATTTAAGTCAAAAGAAGATCCGGGAGTTTTTGGATTGCAGCGGCGGGATCGAGTTTACGGGGGAAGGGCGAGGGGAGATCTACGCCTGGGTCGAGCGGGTGCTGGTAGCGCAGGAGTTTGGAAGGCAGAAGAAGAAGGAACGGGGACTGATTCGCGCCTACGCGGGGAAAGTAAGGGGGTTGAGCGAGTCGCAACTGACGCGGCTGATCCGGAGCTACTTGGACAATGGGAGGGTGGAGGCAAAGCCTTACCGTCGCCACAAATTTCCCGCCCACTACACGGCGGCGGACATTCGGCTGCTGGCAGACGTGGACCGGGTCCACGAACGGTTGAGCGGGCCGGCTACATGTTGCATCCTGCGGCGGGAGTGGGAGCAGTTCGGCCAACAGGAATACGAACGGCTGGCGGGGGTATCGGTGGCACATCTATACAATTTGCGCCACAGCGCCGGGTACCGCAAATACGCGGCAGTGTTCGAGCCGACGCGGCCCAGCGGGGTTTCAATTGCGGAGCGGCGGCGGCCCGATCCAGACGGTCAACCAATTGAGTCTGATCGTCTGATTTGGCCCACTTTGGCCGCTTGATTTGGCCCCCCTGGGGGACAGATAACGGGCATAGCTTAAGGAGCATGCACCGGGAATGGAGAGCCAAAGTGGATTTATATGCAGAGATGCGCCGCGATCATGAGCGTGGCGAAGGGATCAAAGCGCTGGGGCGCAAGTACAAGGTGCACCGGCGGATGGTGCGAGAAGCGCTGAGTAGCGCGCTGCCAGAGGCGCGCAAGAAGCCGGAACGGCTGAGTCCGCAGATTGACATTTATGAGGCGTGGATCGAGTCGATCTTGACGGCCGATGGGAGTGCGCCGCGCAAGCAGCGGCATACGGCGCGCCGGATCTGGACGCGTTTACGCGAAGAGTTTCCGGCGGCGACAGTGGGGGAGTCGACGCTGCGGCACTATGTTGGAGCACGCAAGAGGGAGTTGCGCTTGTCGAGTGGAGCGGTGATGGTGCCGCAGTCCTACGCGATGGGCGTAGAAGCACAAGTGGACTTCTACGAGGCGACGGTGGAGTTGAACGGCGAGCGAACGGTGCTGCAGATCTTCTGCATGCGTTCGATGGCGAGCGGAGCGGCGTTTCATTGCGCGTTCCGGCGGCAGACACAGCAGGCATTGCTCGAAGGACACGAGCGGGCCTTCGCCTATTTTGGTGGAGTCTTCGAGTTATTACGCTACGACAACCTGCCGCTGGCGGTGCGCAAGATTCTGAAGGGGCGGCAGCGATTGCAGACGCGATTGTTCTACGCATTCCAGGCGCATTGGGGCTACCGGGCGGAGTACTGCAACCCAGGGGAAGGCCATGAAAAGGGCGGTGTGGAAGGCGAGAACGGATGGTTCCGGCGCAACGTGCTGGTGCCGGTGCCGAAGGCGGCGGATCTAAACAGCTTCAACCATTGGCTGGAGGAGCAATGCCAGCGCTGTGGAGAGCGGCGCATCACGGGACGCGAGGAAAGTATCGCCGAAGCGCGGCAACAGGAGCGGGCCGCGCTTCAGCCGCTGGCGGAAGGAAGCTTCGACGCGAGCCAGCGCACACAGGTGCAGGTGGACGCCAAGGGTTGCGTGCAGGTGCACACCAACTTCTACTCGACGCCGCTCGGACCGGGGACCAAGGCAGAGCTGCGCTCGAGTGCGACGCGGATTGAGATCTGGCGCGAAGGACGTTGCGTAGCTTGGCATGAACGTCTCTATGGCCGTTATCAGAAGAGCCTGAACCTGGAACACTATCTGACGACGTTAAGCCGTAAGCCGGGAGCGCTGGCGGGATCCTCGCCGCTGAAGCAGTGGCGCAGGGATGGCCGCTGGCCCAAGTGCTTCGATGAGTTGTGGGAGGCATTGAAGAGTCGGCAGGGTGAGCCCGCAGGCACCCGGGCCATGATCGGGCTGCTGCAGTTGGGCGCGGCCCAAGGCTGGGATTGCTTACGGGCAGCGGTGGAGCAAGCGCTCGAACTGGGAAGCCGCGACGCCGAAGCCGTGCGACATTTGATGGTGGTAGCGGGGAGCGCTCGGCAACCATGCGAGGCCATCGCGGTGGAAGGTCGGCTGCTGGCCTTTGAGCGGCCACAACCATCAGTGCAAGGCTACGATGCGCTGCTTGGCGGAGGGATCGCATGAAGCACTCGACACAGAACCTGCAAGTGGCCGCCATCGGCCAGTTGTGCAAGGAGATCCACATTCCGATGGTCGGCGCGCACTTCGCTTCCCTCGCCGATGAGGCCAGGCTGAAGGAACACGATCATCTGAGTTACCTCGAAGCGGTGCTGCAAGTGGAGCGCGATGAGCGGGACCGGCATGCCGTCGAGAACCGCCTGCGCGACGCGCATCTGCCCAGACTGAAGACGCTGGAAGACTTCGACTTCGCGCAGGCCCCCCAGTTGCCCGCTGCCAGGATCCGCGATCTGGCCGAGGGCGGATATATCGAGCGCAGCGAACCGGTGGTGCTGATCGGCGAGTGCGGCACGGGCAAGACGCATCTGGCGACTGGCCTCGCCGTGGCCGCCTGTCGGCAACGAAGGCGCGTACGCTTTGCCACCGCATCGGCATTAGTGAACGAACTGGTGGAAGCCAAGCAGAACAACAGTGTCAAGCGGGTGCTGGCCAAGTGGATGCGCTACGACTTAATCGTGCTCGACGAGGTGGGCTATGTGCCGCTGGCCGATATTGGCGCGGAATTCCTGTTTCAGGTGATTGCTGAGCGAGCGGAGCTGGCGACCTTCATCATTACGACCAATTTGCCGTTCTCGGAGTGGACGACGGTGTTCCCAAATCCGAGGCTATGCAAGGCGCTACTGGACCGGATCACGGACCGGGCGCACATCATTGAGACGGGGAGCGACTCGTTCCGCTTCAAGCGTTCGATGGAGAGGAGGGCCAAGAAGAGAGCTTAGATTCGGCGCGCCGCAAGCGAACGCGACGCTACGCTCGGAAACCGTGTTGCCTGCGAGGCAACACTCCTCGCTCCGCTTACGCGCCCGCTTGCGGCAGGTGCTTTCGGAGCAAAACCCTTGTATCCTCCTAGGGGGGGCCAAATGGAGCGGCCAAGAGGGGGCCAGATGAGACGGCCAAACGCACACGAGTCAGTACATAACCATTAACCAGGCTTCCACCACTAGTCCCCGAGAGCCGGGGCACTCCGGTTTTGGTGCCGTCAGTAGATTTGTTTCGAGGCATCATCGGTGATTGTTTAGCGTTCGTCGCTCCAACCCACACATGACGAGATTTACTAGCGCCTTTTCCATAATGTTCACTACCACCATTTTGGGACGGCAGCAGCTTACGGCTGTTTGAAGCCTTCTCCGCTAAATCGGCTTCGGAAGTGCCCGCCTTCATGTCTGGTACAGCGTCACGCTTGGTAGAGTGCATTCTTGACACAACCCCACTCAGTTCCTTACCCATCGCCTCAGATAGCTCCAGCTTCTTCAGCGGAGGCACCGCCACGCGCCTCGTGGGCGTTACCCGAGGCGAGTAGTCCACACAGGCCACATCCGGCTTGTCTGGAAGCTCCCGCCAACATGAGCGTGCCAACACAAAGCAAAAGCCAAGTCTCATCTCTGTAAAATCGGCGGCAGACTCAAGCCACGTCATACTGCGAAAGTCTAGGCAAAACCTTAGAGACTAACAAAAAAGCCCCGACCACAAGGCCGGGGCTTTCTGATTTCCCTTGAATGGCCGCCTCTAGCTGCAGCCGCTCGTCGACCCGCAGTTCTCGCACTTATAGCAAGACCCGTTGCGCGTCATCATCCCGCCACACTCGGCGCAAGACGGCGCATCCGTCGCCACCGGTGAAAACAGATCCTGTTGCGGATTCTTCTCCGTCGGTGTCAACTTCGTCGTCTCACCCGCATCACCAAGCGCATACTCCGGGCCCAGGAACTTCGCGCCCATCCAGCGGAAGATATAATCCATAATCGACTTCGCATAAGGAATCTGCGGATTCCCTGTCCAGCCCGACGGCTCAAAACGCACATGGCTGAACTTGTCGACATAGAACTTGAGCGGCACACCGTACTGCAATCCGTAACTGATCGCCGTAGCAAAGTTATCCATCAGGCCCGAAATCGTCGAACCTTCCTTTGCCATCGTGATAAAGATCTCACCCGGCGTCCCGTCGTCGAACAGGCCCACCGTGATGTAGCCCTCATGGCCGGCAATCGAGAATTTGTGCGTCTTCGCATCGCGCTCTTCCGACAGCTTGCGCCGCTTCGGCTGATACACGATCTTCTCAATGATCTTCACTTCCTGCTTCGAATCCGCAAGGCTGCCCGTCGACTTCTTCTCGCCCTTGGCATTCCCGCTCGACAGCGGCTGTGCCTTCTTCGAGTTGTCACGATAAATCGCAACTGCCTTGATGCCCAGCTTCCAGCTCTGCAGATAAGCGTCGGCGATATCTTCGACCGTCGACTCCTCCGGCATGTTCACCGTCTTCGAGATTGCACCGGAGATAAACGGCTGCGCCGCAGCCATCATCTTCACGTGTCCCAGATGGTGAATAAAGCGCTTGCCGTTCATCGGTCGGAAGCTACAGTCAAACACTGCCAGATGCTCGTCCTTAAAGCCCGGAGCGCCCTCAATCGTACCCGTGGAATCGATGTGCGTAACTATCTTCTCCACCTGCTCGGGCGAGTAACCCAGCTTGATCAGAGCTTGCGGAACCGTCTGGTTCACAATCTTGATCACGCCGCCACCCACCAGCTTCTTGTACTTCACCAGGCTCAGATCCGGTTCAATGCCCGTCGTATCGCAATCCATCATGAAACCGATCGTGCCGGTCGGTGCAATCACGGTCGTCTGGGCATTGCGGTACCCGCTGCCACGGCCCACTTCATAAGCGTTGTTCCAGCATTCCGCCGCTGCTGTCAATAGGTCCGGCTGCACGGTCGCTGTATTAATCTTGGCCACGCTGTCGCGGTGCTTGCGGATCACTTCGAGAAACGGCTCCTCGTTCATCTCGTAACCGGCGCAAGGCCCAACAGCCTCAGCCGTACGCGCACTGGTCAGATAAGCCTGACCACACATCACTGCCGTAATCGCCCCCGCCATGTCTCGACCCGCATCGCTGTCATAAGGCATGCTCATCGCCATCAGCAGAGTGCCAAGATTTGCATAACCCAGTCCCAGCGGACGATAGTCGTGCGAATTCTTCCCGATCTTCTCGGTCGGATAACTCGCGTTATCTACCAGAATCTCCTGCGCAAGGATACAAGTATCTACGGCGTGGCGGAAGGCCTCCACCTCAAAACGACCATCCGGCCCCAGAAACTTCATCAGGTTCAGCGATGCCAGATTGCAGGCCGAATCATCGAGGAACATATATTCGCTGCAAGGGTTAGACGCATTGATGCGCGCCGTATTCTTCGACGTATGCCAGCGGTTCACCGTCGTATCAAACTGCATGCCAGGGTCGCCGCACTGCCAGGTCGCTTCCGCAATCTGACGCAACAGATCCTTTGCCATATAACGCTTCACCGGCGCACCAGTCACGCGACTCTTAGTCCAATACTCGCCGTTGCGCTGCGCCGCTTCCATAAAGTCATCATCGGCACGCACACTGTTATTCGCATTCTGAAAGAAGATACTCGTGTAAGCTTCGCCGTCCATCGACGAATCATAACCGGCAGCAATCAGCGTATGCGCCTTCTTCTCTTCCTTCGCCTTGCACCAGATAAAGTCTTCCACATCCGGATGGTCCGTATTCAGAATCACCATCTTCGCTGCACGGCGCGTCTTGCCGCCGCTCTTGATCACACCGGCAAACGCATCAAATCCACGCATAAAACTCAGCGGACCAGAGGCGCGCCCACCACCACTCAAAATCGCGTTCTCTTCGCGCAAGGTTGACAGGTTCGATCCCGTACCGGAACCCCACTTGAACAACATACCCTCGGTCTTCGCCAGATCGAGAATCGATTCGAGAGTATCCCCAGCTGCATTGATAAAGCAGGCCGAGCACTGTGGGCGATGTTCGCCCTTGTTCAGCTTACGGATCTGCTGCATCGATTCGTCCCACACCCAACCATAACCACGCTGTTCGCGCACGCCCACGTTAAACCACACCGGCGAATTGAAGCACGCCTTCTGCGTCAGCATCAGATGCGCCAGTTCACTCCGAAAGTTCTCACCGTCGGCTTCCGTCTTGAAATAACCGTCCTTCTTGCCCCAGTCCGCAATGGTGTCGACAACTCGATGCACCAATTGGCCAACACTCGTCTCGCGCTCGGGCGATCCCATCTTCCCGTGAAAGTACTTGCTGGCAACGATGTTGGTCGCCGTCTGTGACCAGTCGGCCGGCACCTCCACATCACGCTGTTCAAACACTACGGCACCCGACGCATTGCCAATCGTCGCGGTCCGTGTTTCCCATACGATTTCATCGTAAGGGGTTTTACCTGCTTCCAACTTCGCTGTGAAATAACGTGGAAAGCTTACGCCAACGCGTTCTGCGTGGCTAAGTGACCGTTTGCCCTGGGGAATTTTTGCACCAAATGCAACTGCAAGCTGGCCCATAAACGAAACCTCTTCTTAATTTTAACTAAACATCTTTTTAGCCACAAGACGAAACGGGGGCAGCCAAAGGAGGCTTGCGTAATCTTGGTGCGATAGCGATAATGACACAATATATTGTGTTACAGCAAGAAAAATATCTATATACAGTGCAACGACTTACGAACACCCCTTTCGTTTTGCACAATCCAGATTTTTTTATCCACAGTTTTTCCACAGGCTAAGCCTCACGAAATACAGGGCTTAGCCTCAGGCTATTCCCCTAGCCCTGCGTAGATCCATTTTTTGTGTGAATCTTTCTTTTTTGCCACAATCATTAAGATGGCACAATTCGAAGCGTTTTCCCTTCCTCCACACGATTCCACCGAGCACGTCGCCCGAGCCACTGAATTCCGCAATCGCATCCTCTCTCGCCGCACCATCCGCCACTTCAGCGATGCCGACGCAGCCTCCCGCACCAACCAGCAACCTTAGCGTTTTGTTGTACTTTCCACCGTAGACCTCAAGCACCAGATTCGCGTCGATGCCGAAAAAGAGGAGCGCGAGAACTATGAAAACCGTTTCCCCCCAGGATTGGCTCGACGCCCTCGCTCCCTTCGGAACCGACTGGCAAAAGCCCTTCCTCGAATCCGCACCACATCTTATAGTCGTATTTCAAATTGATTATGGCCTCGCCGACGACGGCAGCAAGATCAAACACTACTATGTGCAGGAAAGTGTGGGCATCGCCACCCCGAGTCACACACCCAGCCCGATGGGTTTCCTCGGACAAATCCTCGAGCGCCCCGCCAACGAACGCCCCTTCCTTCTGATTCCTGTCGCCTACCCCGCCCTGGAAGCAGTGGTCCCGGTCATCACAAAAAAGCCACTCTCCGAAGTGATGGTGCTCCGCTAGGTTTAGCTACCAGACGGTGCGGTCGTAGTGAGCCCATCTCCGGCGCATTTTGCGTGGGCAACAATAACCCGATCAAAGCGTCGCAGGTCCAGGTTTTAAAACACGCCGTTTGGGAGACACGTTCCAAGGGCAGAAGGCAAACCTGCAAATCGAATTGTTCTTCGAGGTGTAACAGGATCGCTTCCGGACCCAAAACAACCCGACCGATTTCCTGCAGGAACTTCAGTTCTAACCCCACCATCGGCGAAACAACTAGATCATATCGCTCAATTGCGTTTTTTGCGATTCAGCTAAGCCGCTTCAAGTCGCCTACAGCCAGGCTCAAAACGATTTGCGTATCCAGATAAGCCTGCATGGACATTGATAACGTCTCAACTTAAAGTTGACGCTGTTCCCAATCCATCTGAAGCTGGGTCTTCAGATCTTTGAAGTCCTTTTGCAGGCTGTCAAGAGTTACGCCTTCCGCCAGAACCGCTAATGGCTTAAGTCGAGAAAGCTTGGAAACATTCCTTTCAGCCACGAGCCTGAATTTGGTTCCCTTATGGGCAAACTCTACCCGCTCGCCTCGCGCCGCAGCCTCTGCAAGCGCAAACAGATTTTGCCGGGCTTTTGTGATGGTCAGCGACATAATTCCATGCTATTCGATCACGTACATAAAAAACAGACTCTCGTTTACTTTAAGCTGGGCCGCTCCGCTGCCCCTTGCAGGCTGCCTCCACACGCTTGAGCATCCTGTCGAGACTCGCACACGATCAAACCACCTTCCCCGCGACACAACTCCAAAGATCCGTTTCGTTGTCACTTTGCAAATTATCTGGCGTAAACCTTTGCACGCTATTTGGCACGGCTGACCGTCTTGGAACTGAGCCGCGCCAGTAGCCGCGAGACCGTCGCGGGGTGAACCTTGAACAACCGGGCTGCATCGGCGGCAGTCTTGTCGCCCTTGGTTATCATCTTTCGAATTTCGGATTGCTGCTGATCGGATAGCTTTATACCTAAATTATGCATGGCAACAGTCATCCAAGGCCCCTTTGCAGTTGCATTTCGCCGCCCCGGTTTTTCCAGTCTCGCTAAGTCGATTTTCCGTTGTTAGAAGCCTCCTTTGCGTCCCTTTTGGGCTGGGTCGCGAGCC
>JANXLY010000128.1 GCA_025354885.1 Acidobacteriota bacterium
GTCGGCTTCAAACATCGAGAGCGTGTTGGTGCCGAGGCGGGAGAGAGTCTGGCTGACCTCGGCGAAGGTGGCGCGGGCACCGGAAATGGGGAAGAAATCGCGAATCGCGGACATCATCAGAAAGGGCTTGGGGGCGGCTGCATAGAGGAAATCAGCGTAGTCAAGACCATCGGCAAGGAAGGGCTGGAATAGCTGCTCGGCATCCTGAGGGCCGATGGTATCGAGCATCAAGCGCCAGGAGGTGATGTAGCAGGATGGCGCAGCGACTTTGATTCTGTCGTCGAGGGCGGCGAGGTAAGTGGAATGGGTGCCACCGCCGGAATTGCCCGTGACGGCTACACGGTTAGCATCGACTTCAGGACGGGAGAGAAGGTAATCGAGGGCACGGATGCCGTCCCAGATTGTGTAGCGGGCCACAGTGTCGCCAACGAGAAGCGTCTGGAGGCCAAGCATGCTGTGTTCGGTGGTGGAGCGATTGTGGCCGAGTTCGGAATCTTCGGCGTAGGAGTTGTAGAACTGGAGGCGTTCGCCCTGACCCAGCGGATCCCATGCGAGGGCAACGTAGCCCCGGCGGGCCAGCGTGACGAGGACTTGCTGCCATGCCGAATGGGACTTGGCACCCGACTCGTGACCGAGGGGAAAGAGCACAGCCGGATGAGGGGCCTGGCCGGATTTGGGGAGATAAAGATTGGCAGTGACAAAGAAGCCGGGCTGGCTTTCGAAGAGGATTTTTTCGATGCGGTACCCGTCACGATCGAGGGTGGCGGTGGTGCGGGCGTTGAGTGGAGTTTTGGGAGGCAAGCCACCGATGGAGCGGATGAGGCGTTCGCGGATGTAGGCCCTGCGAGCGGCAAGATCCTGTGGCGAAGAGATTGCGGCAATTTTGAGTTCGCGTGCGGTGAGCATCTTGAGGGCAGACTGCTTGAGGTGGGCAGGCAGCATCTCGCGGGCGTGTTCAAACTCGACGTGACCCTTGAGAAAATTCAGATCGTCGGCAAGAAGGGGCGCGATGACGAAGAGAAACAGGAGGACTTTTTGCGCAAGCATGAATCGAGTCTACACGCTTGGGCGCTGCTATTTTTCGAGACGGATAACGGCGACGTTGCGGTCCTCAACTGTGAGCTGGATCTGGTTGCCTGAGATCTTGACGGCTGGCGTGCCGGTTTGCCATAAGTCCTGGCCACGGTTGAAGACGCCAGTGCGGGTAGCGTCGAGCGATACGGAGAGAGTGCGTGGGGTGCGGCCTGGATTGACGACCCATAAGTAGCTGCCGCCAGGGCCGCTGTGGAAGCGCGCATGGAGGCCAGTCTCACTGGTGGTTGCAAGCGGCTTGAAGGCAGCCCAGTTGAGGAGTCTGGCGAAGAAATTGCGGGTGCCTGCGGCGTGGTGGAGGAAATAGGAAGCGGCGGGGAAAGTGCCGAGCAGGAGGGTGCGGCCCTTGCCTACTTTGTTTTCTACGGCAGCGATGGTGCCGTCGGCGTATGCGCCGACTTGCGTGCCGCCGACGAGGGCGAATTGTTGCAGGAAATAGCGGCCACCGATGCTTTGCCCCTGCACTTGCAGCGTGAGATTTTCCAGCAGATCGGGAGTGAATTCGACATAGCTTTCGCGGGCTCCGAAGAGTGTATCGAGACCGTAGTTTGGCTGGCGGGTGCCCACTTTTCCGCGCTCGCCAAAATAGCCGGGCAGTGCTTCACTGACCAGAATTCCACCCTCACGGACGTACTGGTCGAGCTGGCGGGCGCTCGCTGTGTTGAGGTGAATTGGATAGGGAAGATAAACGAGCGGATACTCACGCAGATGATCGATGTGGACGAAATCGGCCTGGATGTTGCTATCGAAGAAAGCCTGATAAGCGCCACGGGCAGATTCTGCATAATGTTTGGTGCTGCCCTGTTGCTGGACGAAATTGAAAACCTCCGACTCTGGTACGAAGACGATGCCGACATCACCGCGAACGGGCTTTGACTTCCAAAGATTTGGATTTTGATTCGCCCAGCGCGCCACTTGACCAGCCATTTCGGCACGCGGCGTAATGGAGCCATCCATACCCATGGGGCCGAAGGCACCAAACAGAGGACCATCGAGTACGGGACGCCATCTTGGATAGAGGATGCCGGTTGCGCCGCCGGCCATCGAAATCAGGTTCCAGAGGCGGACGTCTTTGGGTTCCGTAATCCGGCCATCTTCTCTTGGACGACCGATGACCTGGGGTTGCATCCATAGAGGGCCGGCCTGCGCTTCTGCATGCCAGAAGGCCTTGCCTCGCGAACCGGCGCGAGTGAGATCGAGAGCATGAAACTGCTTCCACAATTCGCTGCCTTTGCGTGAAGCGACCCAGGTCAGCCCCCAGGAGTCGACTTGCGCGGCAGAGCGCCATTCGTTGTTGGCAGCGCCGGGCAAGCCTTCGAGGGTGGAAGCGATGCCGTGCGCAGTGACGCGGTTGCGCTTGTCGAGTTTGCGAAATAAGTCGACGCGCCACTGGAGTTGTCGGAACTGATTGTCGGTGCGGAATTCGAGCCAATCCAGACTTTCGGGATAACCACCGAGGCTGCGCGGAGGGTGGACGTTTTGCCATTCTGCGTAGCTGTAGCGGTACCAGGCCTTGCCGAGATTTTCGAGGGTACCGTATTTTTTTTGCAACCACTCGCGGAATTTCTTTTGGGTGGCCTCGCAATAGCAGAGCATTTTGGGTGGTGCTCCACCGGGCCAGGCATGTTCGTTCCAGAGGTCCCAGGCCCACATGGCTGGGTGGTTGCGGTAACGCTCGATGAGAGCGGTGAGGAAGAGTTCGGCGCGGCCTTTCAGGTCTTCGTTGTCGAGGCAGAGGCCAGGGAAGCCTCCGGTGGCGCTGGATCCAGAGATCTGTGAATTGACAACACTGTCATCGGAGGCAAGGTAGCGCGCATGGGGGTACTTGTCGAAAGCCCACTCGGGAGCGGCAGTGATCATTTCTGAGACGGTGACCTTGATTCCGTTTTCGGCGGCCAGTTCGAACATGCGGTCGTAATCGCGCCAGTCAAATTTGCCGGGCGCGACTTCGATCGCCGACCACATGAACCAGTGGCGGAAATTGTTGATGCCCATTTGGGCGGCGATGCGATGGTCTTTGGCCCAGTCTTCTTCTGGCGGATTCGACTTGCGGAAATAAACTGCGCCATAGGGAAAAACGGGATCCGGTGTGGACTGAGCGTTCAAGAGGCGGGCGGCAGGCAAGCCCGTCAGGAAAAGTCGTCGATTCATGGGAGGTCCTTGTTTTAGAACAGAAGTTTCAAACCGAACTGGATCTGGCGACCCGTAGCCGAGGAACCGCTCAACTTGCCGAATTCCGGATTGTTGTCATTACAGGCAGTACCAGGTGCGCGCCCAATGCAGGTCATCGAGGGGCTGTTGGAACTGGCCAGGCTAAAGGTAGGGGTGTTGGTCAAGTTGAAAGCCTCGGCGCGGAATTGCAGGCGAATCCGTTCGGTGAAGCTGACCTGTTTGAAAAGGGAAAAATCGAAGTTTACCGAGCCAGGTCCACGCGCAACGCGACGGGCAGAATCCCCAAAGAGCTGGATCGGTGCGCCGGTCGTGCTTGGGGTGGTGCCTGGCACACGGAAGGCAGCGGGGTTGAAGAAACTATCGGGACCACGTCCGCTCGCTACCTGGATGGGCTCTCCCTTGACGCGATCGGGAACATTGAAGGTATTGAAGATGGGAGGAAGGCGGTTGGTGCGGATATCGGTGGGGAATCCGCCGCGCATCGTAGCAATGCCATTTACCTGCCAGCCACCCACTACCTTGCCCACGACTCTATTGCCGCTGAGCCAGCGCTTAGCGGGGCCCCAAGGTAATTCGTATCCGTAACTCACGTTGAAGATGTGGGCCACATCAATTGGGGCGAGCCCTGTTTCCCGAGATAGATTGTAGCTGTCGAGGGCGATGGAGGTTCCGCCATTTTGAGTAAAAGAACTGGGGCCGGAGCCGCCTTCTTCCATGTTTTTCTGCCAGGTGTAATTCATCAGAAAGTTCAGCCCGTTGCGATGACGTTTTTCGACGCGCAGGTTGAAGGCATTGTAATTGGATTTGGCTTTTGAAAACGTAGGAATGACTGTGCCATTCACCATTGGGTAGGGCCGTTGGCTCTGGATGTTGCGCCCATTCAGTGCGTATTCGAAGGGTACCTGGTTGACGTTGATGAACAAGGTTGCAAGGTCACGACCCCGGGCACCCTGATAGGAAGTTTCGATCAGTAAAGCCTCAGAGGGCTGGAATTGAATGGAGAAATTGTACTGTTCCAGCCTAGGGAAGCGGGCGTCATGGAAGCCCTGGGAGCGGATGGTGCGCGTGAGAGGAGAAGCGGCGCTGAAAGCTTCGAGAGTAGTAGCGGTGGGCCCGGCAAGGACGGGGGTATTAATCGTATACGGAGGGGCTAGCGTGCTTGTAGCGGTGACTACGGGAGCGATTAGAGCGGGTGTATTGGGGTTGTTGCCAGCAAGTTGAGTGACCTCCTGATTCTGATCCCGCAGCCCGTAGAAAATACCGTAGCCACCACGAAGTACCCAACGCCGCTTTGCCTGATACGCGAAGCCGAGACGTGGGCCGAAGTTATTGTGGTCGCCGTCGACGATGCCACGCGTGTAGCCGTCTTTTCCCGGTACTGCGAAGCGCGCCTTATCGAGATCAAAGAGGCCGCCGCGATCGCGGATGTCGATGGGCTGAGTGTATAAGTCGTAGCGGAAACCGAGGTTGAGGGTTAAGCGTTTGGAGAGCTTCCAGTCGTCTTGAAAAAAGGTTCCGAAGTAAACGTCGGCCTGACGCCCCCAATCGAGCATCTGCGTTCCCTGAATCAGACTGGGGAAACCCATGAGGTAATCGGCGAAAGGCGCACCGGAGCCCGGCGAATCACTGCTGGAAGAGAAGATGGAACCGAAGATGAACTGACCGAAAAACGGATTACCGCGCAGGGTATCGAAGCGATTACGACGGATGTCGGCACCCATTTTCATGCCGTGCTTTCCGCGATTGACTGAGATCGTATCGGCAAAGTGGAAACGGTTTTCGTAATTCAGATCGCTTGAACCGCCGCCAAAGCCATCGAACTGGGTGGAGCCGGTTCCCTGACCAGAAAAATTAAAAGCGATGGACGGGAAGCCCGTTACCGGGAATGGGAAGAGTGCAACTTTGTTGTCGATGGCGAATTTAGCGCCTTCACCGACCTGGTCGACGAGGCGGCTGCCATTGTGCCGCGTGTAGCCAGCGCGGAACTCATTCACCACTGTGGAAGAGAAGACATAGGTGTCATTCAACACGACCTGAAAAATATCACGATAGAGCGTGCTGCTGCCACCGATGAAGCCATCAATGGAACCCGGCTGCGGATTGGTTTGATTGCTCTTCGAAACTCGCCCGAACAGGTAGTGGCTGCTTGTAACAGCGTGATCTATGCGCAGATCCCACTGATCTTGATCCGAGCCGCGGGGCACTTGCCGGAAAAAGTTACGGGACTGCGCGCCAGTGGTGCCAAAGTTCGTATCGGGGATCAGTTTCAGTACGGCCGCCGAAGAGGGATTGATGCGAGATTGAGGAATGATCGCACCGGACAAGAGTGTGCTGATGACCGTGCCGGCCGGGCCGATGCGGCGGGCGAGCGGATCGTAAATAGGAACGCGCAGGGACGACAAATCACCGCCACGGATCGAGGAAGGAGGCAGACTGCCGATGTTCGAGGCCGCAGCACTGCGCTGGCGGGTACCCTGGTAGTCGCCGAAGAAAAAAGTTTTGTTCCGGATGATACGTCCGCCGAGGACACCGCCAAACTGATTCTGTCGGAAGGCGGCGCGAGGAAGGCTGGCTGCATTGGTGAAAAAGTTGTTGGCATCGAGTTTATCGTTACGCAGAAACTCGAAAAGGGTGCCGTGGAAATCGTTGCTGCCACTCTTGATTGAGGCACTGATCACTGCTCCGGCGGCGTGGCCGAACTCGGCGGAGAATGAATTGGTCTTCACCTTGAATTCCTGGACGGCGTCCACGCTTGGCTGCATTGCGATGCCACTGCGGCCTATGGCACCAGAGGTGACGGTAGTGTTGTTGTCGACGCCATCGAGCAGCACTTCGTTTGAGGAGAAACGGCCACCGCCGGCGATGAAGGGCAAGTTGGTGCCCATGCCAACGACAGGCGTGGTGTTGCCGGCCAGAAGGCCAAGCGCGAATGGATTGCGGCCATTGAGCGGCAATTCCAGAATCTTCCTGTTCTCGATCACCTGACCGAGTGATGAGGTGTCGGCCTCGAGGAGTGGAGTTGACTCAGTGACCTGAATAGTTTCTACAACATCACCGGGAGTGAGGGTGAGACGGACGGTTGCGTTCTGGTCCACCTGGAGGGTGAAAGAAACGAGTGTAGAGCGTTTGAAGCCGTTGGCTTGCACGCTGATCGTGTACTCGCCCGCAGGCAGGAAGGTAGCCTGAAATTCGCCAAGAGCGCCCGTAGAGCCTCTGCGAGTCAAGCCGGTGCCCTTGTTGGTTACGGTGACGGCGACATTGGGGACAACGGCTTGCGTAGTGTCTTCTGCGACAACGTTGATGGTGCCGGTGGCTGTTTGCGCGTAGGCAGATTGAATGAAGAATAAACCAGTGAGAGTGGTGGCGAGCAGGAGCCGCATAACGTTTCCTTAACAACTGAAGTATGAGCCAAACTATATACAATTTTCATAGCTATCGGTGTGTCCGGCAGAATTGTTTTTGAATCGATCTGTTAAAACGGATTGAAGGCGAGCATAGCCTCGCCAGGCAGACTGCCGGAATCGCTCATGCAGCGAAATAGAGCGAAGGTGAGGCGATACAGTTGCTCCGGATCAGCTGGGCTTTGGCTAGTCGAGGGTGAAGCTGAGGATGTTGCCGCCGGCGGCGATGGCGATGTGTTGTTTGCCTTTGACTGTGTAAGTCATGGGAGAAGACTTCCAGACCTGGCCAGTGTTGAAGTGCCACAGCGTCTTGCCGGTTTTGGCATCGGCAGCAGCGAAGCTTCCGCCAGATTCGCCGTAGAACACGAGGCCGCCGGCAGTAGACAGGACGCCGGAGTAGTTCGATTCCGGAGCACCGATTTGCACTTGCTCCCAGACGATTTTGCCAGTCTCGATGTCGAGGGCGCGGAGGATTTTTTGAGGCGGATTGGCTGGATCGTTGTAGGGGACGAACCAGTTGCCGGCGAGGCGGTACAAGTTACAATCTTCGACAGTCATGACGTAGAAAAGTTTGGCTTGAGGATTGTAAGCAGTTGAGTACCAGTTAGTGGCTCCACGAACGGCCGGGCAGGCGACAGTGCCGCCGATGCTGGGCTTGGTCTTTTCGTTGACGATGGGACGGCCTTTAGGGTCGAGGCCGGTGGCCCAGTTGAGGCGTTTTACGAAGGGAGTGCCGAGGAGGAATTCTCCGCTAGTGCGATCCAGCACGTAGAAGAAACCGTTGCGGTTGGCCTGCAGCAAGAGCTTGCGGGGTTTACCTTTGAAGCTTGCATCGACAAGGACGAGAGGCTCAGTGGCGTCCCAATCCCAAAGGTCATGCGGGGTGAACTGGAAATGCCATTTGAGCTTGCCTGTGTGAGGATCGAGGGCGACTACGCAATCGGTGTAGAGGTTGTCGCCTTTACGCTCTGTGCCGTCAGTGTCAGGGTAAGGGTTGCCCACAGGCCAATAGAGAGTGTCGAGATCGGGATCGTAGGAACCAGTAAGCCAGGTTGCGCCGCCGCCTGTTTCGATGGCCTTGCCGCCCCAGGTCTCTGAAGCGGGTTCACCACGCTTGGGGATGGTCCAGAAGCGCCAGACCTGTTCGCCGGTATCGGCTTTGTAAGCAGCGAGGAAACCACGAAGGGGGGCGTCACCGCCAGCGATGCCGGAGATGACAAGATCACCGACCACCATAGGAGCGGCAGTGGAACCAAAGGCACCGGGCGATTCCGGCATGAAGACCTGCCACATGAGAGCGCCGGTGAGGCGATTGAGAGCGATGAGGTGAGCGTCGGCAGTAGAGAAGAAAATGCGGTCGCCGAGCATGGCAGCGCCGCGCTGCGCGCCTTTGGCGGCGTCGCCGGAGATCTTGGTGGCTTCTGGCATTTTGCGCAGGTAGCACCAGATCTCACGACCGGTATCGCTGGCGAGGGCGCAGACCTGATTGGGGCCGGTGACGTACATGATGCCGTCTGCCACGAGGGGCGTCGTTTGGAGGCCCAGGTGAGGGAGTGAATAGGTCCAGGCGAGTTTGAGACGAGTGGCGTTGGAGGAGTTGATTTGAGTAAGCGGACTGTGGCGGTTGGCACTGGGCGAACCGTGATAGCCGGGCCATTCGCCGAGGCGAGGTTTCTGGACGGCAGCGATGTCAGCAGCAGAGATGGGCTGATTGGGCAGGGCGACTTTGCCGACAGGAATGCCGCCGAGAGTGGCGAGGTAAGCGACGATGTCGCGATGCTGCACGGGACTCAGTTTGACCTGCGGCATGTAAGAAGTTTTTTGATCTTCGATGGAGGTGTATTCGGTGCTGTTGAGGAGGTGAATGCGGCCGTCGAAGGTCTGGAGTTGGAGGTCGTGGCGGCCACGGGAACGGGCGAAACCGCGAAGGGATTTATTGTCTTTGAGACGGACGCTGACGACGGCCCAAGGGTTGTCGGGACAGAAGGCCCAGGAGGGGCAGGAAGCAGAGCTGCGCTTGCCCTGGCGCGAATTGGGATTGAGGAGTTGGGCGTCGATTTCACCGACGGTGAGTTCACGGCCGATGCTAGAGAGGTCTGGACCGTTTGAGGCACCGTGGCCTTGCACCATGTGGCAGGAGAGGCAATTGGCGTCGAAGGCCTGTTTGCCGGAATCCTTGTCGCCGGCGGGGTGGGCATCGAAGGCCGAGGCATTCCAGCTGTGAATCGTGCGGGCCAGAATATCGAGGTCGGGCGCGGGGATCTTGTTGAAGGCAGGCATGCCGCCGGAGCTGCCTTTCTGGATCAGGTTACGGATGTCGTTTTCTGAAGAAGAACGAAGACTGCGGGTGTCGATGAGATTAGGTCCGCGGTCTGTGCCTGTGGCGGTGTCGCCATGGCAGGCGGCGCAATATTGGCGGTAGGACATGGGCAGGAATTGAGCGGTGAGCGGGATGGCAAGCAGGAAGAGGAGAGCGGCGCGATGCATAGAGGTTTGATTCTATCGAATTCGATGGGTGTGGATGAGTAACATGAAGGCATGAAGATCCTG
>JANXLY010000261.1 GCA_025354885.1 Acidobacteriota bacterium
GCGATTCCCACATTCCCACAGCCGCGACGACGATTTCGCCTTCGCCCAAGAAAACTTCAATGAAAGGAGCCCCGGTCACCAGCTCAATCCTTTAGGCTCATCCTTCAATGAGAAAATGCTGTGGACAGCAAGCTGGCCAACAACCTGCCGCAGATCTACCGAACGCCGTTCCTGCTAGCGCAACTGGATCCGTCGGTCGAGAAAAACGACGCGGGGACGGAATTCCAGCCCTATTCGAGCTGGGGACCGAACAATCAGCGGGTGGGGGGCGGCGCGCTGTACAGCAACGACATTCAGGTGGACGGGGCTGCGGTAGGCGTTGGGTACAAGACGGGATACACTCCTTCGCCCGACATGGTGCAGGAAGTGAACGTGCAGCAGAATGCGGTGGACGCCGAATACGGTAACAGCTCGGGCTCGAACATCAGCGTGACGCTGAAGTCGGGGAGCAACCAATGGCACGGAACGGCCTTCTATCAGGGGCAGTTTCCCTGGGCAAACGCGTTGGAGAACCGGGTATACCGGACGGTCAACCTGGGACGGACGCACATGTACGGCGGGACCTTGGGCCATCCGATCATCAAGAACAAACTATTTAACTTCGTGGCTTATGAAGGGTGGAAGAAGACTGACCCGCAGACCCTGCTGCAGACGCTGCCGACGGACCTGGAACGGAAGGGTGACTTTTCACTGTCTTTGAACGCAAGCGGGGGGCTGAGGACGATTTACGATCCTTGGACGACGGTGACATCGCCGGACGGCGCAACGGTGACACGCACTCCGTATCCGGGCAACAAGATTCCCTTAGCGGCGCAAGACCCTGTAGCGATCCACTATCTGGGGAAATTGTGGCAACCGAACCGGCCGGGGACAGGCAACTATCACCTGAACAATTATGTGATGCCATTGCCGGTGCTTTACCCCTACCAGAACTTCTCTGATCGGGCCGACTATCAGATGACTGAGAAGCTGCGAATCTCGGGCCGGTACAGCTTTTTCGTGACGCCGGTATCGGCGACAAACCCGACCGGGTCGGATTACTTCCAGTCTGATCGTGGATCGCAGCGCGATGCGAGTTCTTACACCGGGGACGTTACGTGGACAGCCACCCCTAACACGGTGTTGAACTTTCGCGGGGCATATCACAAATTTGTGGATGCGGCGAAGTACGACAAGACCTTTCCAGATACGAGCAAGTGGGCGGAGATCTGGCCGAACTCGCAGTTCTACAAGCAGACCTTTGCATCCGGCGACATACCGATCCTGTTGCCGCGTATGTCGATCAGCGGGACGGACAACTCCCGTCTGGTGAACATGGGGCCGGGTAGCGGCTACTGGGACCAACGCCCCAACGGCGACGAGTTCGCTTTCAAGATTTCGCAGCAGCACGGCTCGCACTACCTGAAGGCGGGCGTGGACACTCGCGGCAGCCGGGCCAAGAGTTTTCTCTCGCAATCGAACCCCGGTTTCGGGTTTGATACCCTTCCGGCCAACGCGACCTATCTGAGCCCGAACACGCTGACATCGGGCGACGCCTATGCGACGTTCCTGATCGGCGCGGTGTCGCCAACGTCGAACGGGGCAAGCTCGTGGGACAGCAATGGGACCTCGATGCCGATTCTGGCTTTCCCGAACGCATCGACGCGCACATACGGCGCATTCATCAACGACGACTGGAAGGTGAGCAAGAACCTGACGTTGAATCTGGGATTGCGCTATGAATTCCAAAAACCCTACACCGAGGAGCAGGACCGTCTGGTGCAGCCTTTGGACCTCACGAAACCGATCCCTGAGTTCCAGGGAGCGGGTGCGCCGAAGATGCCCGCCGAAGTGAAAGCTTATTACAGCGGGCCTTGGGTAATGAACGGAGCCTACCGGTTCGCCGGTGGGGGCAAGCGCGGAGCATGGAATTCCGGTGCGGGCACATGGTCGACCCGCATTGGCGTCGCGTATCGCCTCGGCGACAAGATGTCAATCCGTGCGGCCTACGGCCGGTACATCACGCCTTGGACCAATGCCAGCGCAAACATGAACACCGGCGGCGCGGGAGCCGATCTGCTCAGTGTGGGCGTTCCCGGATCTTTCCACTACTACAACTCGGCCTACCCGAATGTGCAGGGCGTGCCAACGATGAAGCTGAGGGATCCATACCCCTCCGCCTACCCTCTGGTGCCAGCTTACCAAAAAACTCTAGGCGATTACACTCTGATGGGTGATCCAATCTCCTACATGATTGCAGACTGACCGCGGCAGCACAGCGACCGGTTCAACTTGTCCTTCCAGCGGCAGATTGCTGGCGGAATCGTCCTTGATGCCACCTACTACCTGAACAGGTCGAATTTCGCCTGGGACCTAAACCGCGATCTGAACATGGTGGATCCGAGGATCGGATTCCAAAACAAAGGGCTGACGAACGTCCAAGTGGCAAACCCCTTCTACAACATCCTGACGCCCTCGAAGTTCCCGGGCCAGTTGCGCAATCAACGGACGGTGAGTAACTCCTCGCTGATGAAGCCTTATCCGCAGTACGGCGCCATCAATGTAACAGAAGGGCAGCCGGGCGGTAACTCGAACTACCAGTCGATTCAATTCAAGGCGCAAAAGAACTTCAGCAAGGGATACTCGATGCTCTTCGGTTACAACTATCACTTGCAGACTGACCAGAGGTTCTTCAACAACATCGACCAGTACGTGCAGCAGTACACCGATATCGCATCCGACGCCTCACGGCACCGCATGACGGGGGCGGCCACATGGGAGGTACCGTTTGGCAGAGGGCGGAAGTACATGAGCAGCTCGAATCTCTTCATGGAAGCCCTGATGGGCGGTTGGAACTTGACGCCCACGGGCTTCTGGCGGTCGGGACGCCTGGTGCGGTTCGGCGGCCTGGCGGTGAACGGCGACCCACACGTCGACCATGCCGACCAGACGCATTGGTTCAACAAGGCGGCATTTGCCGTTCTTCCGGCCTTTACGGCGCGCACCAATCCGTGGCAGTACGACGACATCCGTGGACCGCAACAGTTCAACATGGATATCTCGCTGGTGAAGAGCTTCCACATCTACGAGCAACTGCGGTTCGAGTTGCGCGCAGACGTGTTCAACATGATGAACAACATCACCTGGAATAACCCGGACACGAGTGTGACTTCGGCAAATTTCGGACGATCCGCCAATAATGACCAACTGACGCAGACTTATGGTCGGCGGACTCAGCTTGGACTCCGTCTGCAGTTTTGAGGTGATTGAAATCACCCGCGGACTTAAGCCCCGCCCCGGACACGTGAGCCCGGGGTGGGGCTTTGGCTTTTACGATAGTGTGTAACAGATGCTAGGATTCGGGCGGAATGTCGTCTTCACCCTGATGGTGACGATGGGCTTGGCGGCGCGTCTGGACTCGGAGGGGAAGTGCGAAGAGGCTGAGGCCATCTGCCGGCTGCAGCTTGCCAAAGTAGCGCCATCGCCTGCTCTGCTGAACAACGCGGGCAACCACTATTTGATGTGCGGCCAGCCGTAGAAAGCTCGGCAGAGCTTCGAGGCTCTGATCAAAATGAGCCCGGCGCATCAGAACGCCAACCTTCAGATGGCTCGCCTGTCGGTTGAACGGAAGGATGGACCGGCAGCGCTGGGCTATCTGTCGAGGGTCAAGGAGCGCGGCCCGGTTGTTGAGCTCGTTCATGCCGAAACTTTGCACTGGGCAGGGGAGAAGAAAGAAGCGGAGGCCGGGCTCGCGGCGGTCCACAAGGAATCCAAAGGCGACGCGCGCGTTCTGTTTGCGGTGGGACTTGCAGCGGCGCGAATGGAGCTTTTCGATCGCGCTGAAGCCGCCTTCAGCGAGGTCGCAACCCAGGTTCCACAGGACCTCGACGTGCTTGTCAACCTCGGCCGCGCGGCCTTCCGTGCGGGACACTCCAGCAGAGCCGTTTTCGTGCTGGCGCAGGCACGCAAACTGTCGCCGCGCAATGCGGAGGTGCTGCTTGTGCTCGCGCGGGCCGCAGAAGATGCCGGATTCCATGGCGACGCCATTGCCGCGTATGGCGAATATCTGGTCCTCAAGCCCGAAGACGACAAGGCGCGGATGAAGCGTGGAAGGTTGCTCGCGACGAATGCCGCGAGTCGGGTGGAAGGGGTGAATGAGCTGAAGAATTACGTCCGCAAGCATCCCGCCGATGCGGCCGGTCACTTTGCGCTGGCGCAAGCAATCTGGGATGCCAAGCCGGATGAGGCGTTGGCGCAGCTGTCGGAGACGATCCGGCTTGATCCCGCCTTCGCGCCTGCCTACTTCGGCCGGGCGTGGCTGCTTCAGCGGATTGGCCGACTCGAAGAGTCTTTGGCGGATCTCGAAGTCGTTGCGCGGCTCGCTCCCGGGAACGTGCGCGCCCTCGACCAGCTTGGAGTGACCTACCTGACACTCGACAGGCCGGCGGAAGCCGAGAAATCGATCCGGGCCGCTCTGGCGGTCGCGCCGGGCGATCGGAGTGCCCTGGTGCATATGGGGAAGGCGCTGATGGCTCTGAATCGCGAGGACGAGGCCCGGCGTTACTTTGCGCAATTCCGCAGCGCCCCTGTGGAACACATGCGTGATCCGCGCAGCGAGCCAGGCATGATCGCGCTCGCCACGCTGCCCGCCGCTGAACAGGTTCGCATTCAAATCGTCCGTCTTCGCCAGGAGGCGGCAGAGCATCCGAGCCAGTCGGAACTGCAGCTCAAGTTGGCGCAGCTGCTGCTTTCGGAAGGAATGCTGGATGAGGCCCGGAGCGCATTTCTCGAGCTCGAATCCAGAAACGCGGACGCGAAGATCTGGTGGGAGGCTGGAACATCGCTCTACGATGCCGGCGAGTACCGGCAGGCTGCCGTCTTCCTGAAGCGCGCGGCCAATTCGAATCCCCAAGCTTTGAACATACTTGCGATGGCGCTGCTGTTCAGCTCCGGCCCTAGTGAAGCTCTAGCCGTTCTCGGCCAGACGCCCGGTTCGGAGCTGAAAGGCGACTGGCACATACTTCGGGCACGCGTGCTGGAAGCTGCGGGCAAGGGCGAAGAGGCCGGACAGTCTGTCGAGTCCTACCTGCCGCAGATGTCTTGGGACCCCCGGGTGGCGCGGCAGGCGGTGCTGCTTCTGGTCAGCCTTAATCGGCAGGCGGAGGCCCTTGCCCCACTTGAGCGGGCGATCAGCGCCAACCCCGCCAGTGCCGATCTGGCATTGTTGAACGCGGCGACCCTGACCCTTCTCGACAGGTGGCAGGCGGCCGCCCGGTCCTTTAAAGAAGTAGAGTCGCGATGGCCCGAATGGGGTGCCGCATACGTCGCACATGGTCTGATGCTTGAAGCCGCAGGAAACAAGCGCGAAGCCAGACAGAGATTTGAGGTTGCCCTGACACTCGATCCTCGCGGAGCGTTCGCCCGGTGCGGAGCGACCAGGCTTGGAACCAGGCAACCCGATGGGCCCGACTGTGCATGCAGAGCTCAACTGCGACAGTTTCTGCTGCCAGCATGCGGACGCGAATGAGCGGAATCTTTGATGCGGAGCTCGAGCAGTTCAAGGACTCCAATCGCGTGTGTGGAAGCCTCCGTTATTCCCCGACATCCGCCCGGAAGATCAGGTCGCGGGCGTGATACTATGGCGGCCATGCGGCAGGCGGTAGGCATGTCATGGAACCGGCTCCTGCACCTGGCGTTGGCGGTTGCCTGCAGTGTGGCGGGCCAGCCGACCAGCGAGGCAAGACGGCCGCAGTTCACCGATGTGGCGGGGCGGTCGCGTTTCGACTACATCTCCAACAACGACCTGAGCCCTCGCAAATACTTTCAGCAGCCGATGTGCGGCGGCGGCGCCATTCTGGACTACGATCATGACGGGTTGATGGATATCTTCTTCACTAACGGCGCAAAGGAACTCTTTCATGCGGTCAGAGAACTAGTAAGGATGCTGCAAAGCATATAGTGGGATTGCTATAGTCGAAAGGCTTAAGAGCCTGTTCACTCGCTTCCACGCCCTACGCCTGATAATTCTCAGTGTTGCTTCGCTTGTTGCGGCTTCTGCGCAAACTACTGTTTTGCGTGCCCAGCGCATGCTCGATGTGCGGAGCGGCCGAATGATTTCTCCTGCGGTGCTGGTCGTTAGCGGGGGCCTGATTCGGGCCGTGAATCCAGTGAACACACCGACGGATGCGGAGGTCATCAATCTCGGCGATGTCAAGCTGCTGCCGGGCTTTATGGATGCGCACGTGCACACGCTGGTCAGCAACAGCACTTCGTATCGACCCGACATTCTTGGCGAGACCGGTGGCGATGCTGTGTTGCGATCTGCCACCAATATGCGGAAGATCCTGCTGGCTGGATTTACAACGATCCGGGACCTGGGGCAACTTCATCTGACAAAGGACCTGCTCGCGGTGTCGCTGGCGCGGGCCTCTGACGCCGGATGGATTGACTCGCCACGCATCCTGGCCTGCGGCCATGCCATCAGTATTGACGGTGGCCACATTGATCCCGAGATGAGCCTCGGCAGCTCTACCTCGTTGTTTCAACTTGGGCCAGAATACGGCATCGCCGACGGTGTCGATGAGGTAGTGAAGGCTGTTCGGCACCAGATCAAACACGGTGCGCGAGTGATCAAGATTTCGGCGACAGCCGGGGTACTGTCGGTTGAGGAGTCCAGCGGCGCTCAACAGATGACCGAGGCGGAAATGCGTACGGCTGTGGAAGAGGCTGCGCGCCACGGCATCAAAGTGGCTGCGCACGCGCACGGCACCGAGGGCATCATCGCCGCTGTCAAAGCGGGAGTGGCCTCCATCGAGCACGGCTCGCTCATTGATGACGAAGGGATTCGGCTCATGAAGGAGCGCGGAACCTTTCTCGTCCCCACTAGCGCTCTCGGCGATACGATTGATCTTTCCACTGCGCCGGCAGTGGTTCGGAGGAAGGCCGATTTTATTCTTCCGCTGGCGCGCGCCAACCTGAGAAAGGCGGCGATGGCTGGTGTAAAGATGGCGCTCGGTACGGACGCGCCGCTGGTTCCCTTCGGCGATAACGCGAAAGAATTTGGAGCAATGGTGGACCGCGGGCTTTCGCCGCTCGAATCGCTCCGAGCCGGCACGATCCACAACGCAGAACTGTTCGGGGTTAATGACCGAGGCGAACTTGTGTCGGGGAAGTTGGCCGACATCGTGGCTGTGCCAGGCAATCCGCTTGAGAATATCCGGGTTACGGAAAAGGTTGTTTTCGTGATGAAGGGCGGGAAGGTTTACCGCAGGCCGTAAGCGGGTTGGCCTTGCGTGTGGAGCATTGGGGTGGGCTCTTGAATTGCTCCAGGAGTAGTGAGATTCGGGGCTGTAAGCGGCGAAGGTGGCAAATCCTTATTGATCTATCAGAGCTTGATACACCATCGTTCGCGTCTGGCGCCAGATCACTCCGTTCCAATTGCGCGGAGACTGCACCATCAGTACGGCCACGAGCTTTTCCTTCGGATCGACCCAGAAATAAGTGCCATAGATCCCGCTCCAGGAGAAGTCGCCGACGGAGCCTGGTAGAGGACTGCGGCCCGCGTCAACCCGGACCGCGAAGCCGAGGCCGAAGCTCGTACCCAGCTCTGGCAGTGGACCCAGCGGGGCGCCCAGAGAAATCGCCACCGGCGTGTGACGTTCGGTCGTTGCCGGGAGTTGGTCGGATGTCATCAATGCGACAGTTTTCGGCGACAGAATGCGCACCCCTTCGAGTAGCCCGCCATTCAGCAGCATTTGAGCAAAGCGTGCGTAATCGCCTGCGATGGAGAACATGCCGCCACCGCCCGAGAGAATGGCAGGTTTTTGCGTGGGGTCGATCGTGCCGGTCTCGGCGTCTTGCCTGGCGAGGCGCCCAAGCGCTGTCGGCTTCACCCGAAAGCCGGTGTCGCTCATTTTCAGCGGGCCAGTAATTCGCTCTTCCACAAAGAGGTCGAGGTCCTTTCCTGCCGCCACTTCCACAACCCGGCCTAGGACGTCGGTTGAGACGCTGTATTCCCAGGCATCGCCCGGCTGATGGAGCAATGGCAAGCCGGCGATCGTTTTTACCATCTCGGTCAGAGAAAGCGCCCCGAAAATATTTGCCTTGCGATAGATCTGATCCACCGGCGAATTGCCGAACAACCCGTAAGTCAGCCCGGATGTGTGGCGCATCAGGTCATGCACCGTCATAGGACGCTTCGGGGCCGCACCCTCGACGCCAACTTTGACATCCTTAAACTCCGGGAGATACTGCGCCACGGGCGCGCCGAGGTCCAATTTATTCTCTTCGGCCAGGATCATTGCCGCCACAGTGGTGATGGGTTTCGACATCGACATGATGCGGAAGATAGAGTCTTTCTTCATTGGCGCTCCGGTAGCGCGGTCTTGCAGCCCGATGGCGTCATGGGTCACCGTGCGGCCATTGCGCACCAGTAGCAGCACCGCGCCGGGCACACGCTTGCTCTCCACGTTGGCCCGGATGGCTTGTCGTGTCAGTTCCAGGCGCTTGGAAGAAAAGCCCAAGTCTTCCGGGCGAGCTGCAACAGGCAGTGGCTGCGCGAACGCGGCGACGGCTACGACGAATACGGCCAACATTTTAGTAACCATTGGGGGGCATCGGTTTAGTGGGAGCGAATGATGTTTGGATCTTTTTCATATCGGTAAGCGAAGTGACAGCCCTGACAGGCGTCGAAGAGATGGCCGCCCCTCTCGAAAACGGCCGCCACGTCGCGAGCCTTGGCGGCTTGATGCAACGATGCGCCCGCCTCGCGCAAAGCGCGTGCACGCTCCATCCACGGCCCGGTGTCTTTGGCTCGGCCTTCCATCATCAGCAAATTGCCGGCCTCTGTAAGAACGGTGGCTGCTTGTTCCACGTTGAGCCAGTCCTCGTCAGTGCGAGGCTGGATCTCCTCCACCTTGCCAAGCGTATAGATTGTCCCCGTGGACTTCCAGATCACCTGGGCATTGGGGATCACCATGTGGTGCATGACCTCTTCCAAGGTCGAAACAGCCTTAATCGGCGGGCTGCTCTTGCATCCCGCCATCATCACAGCAAGGGTAGCCAGCCAGATATGTTTTTGGGCCATGCGAACGGGATTATATCAGAGCGAATCCAGAGCTTCTGTTAAACTTGACGGGTTTGCCATGGACACATCCGCATATTTTCAGTGGCTCGAAGGGACGGCAGGTAGCATCGCGATCCGAGAGTCTACGTTGCTCTATCCCTTCATCGAAACAACTCACGTTTTGACTCTGTGCCTCTTCCTGGGGATGATCGTGCTTCTGGATTTACGCCTGCTCGGCACGGGATTGCGAGGGGTACCCGTGTCGGAAGTCGCAGGGCGCCTGTTGCCCTGGGCTCTGGCCGGTTTCGTCCTGATGGCGATCAGCGGAATGCTGCTGTTTTACTCCGGGCCGGTGCGCGCGTCAACAAATATTTTCTTCCAGATCAAGATGATCCTGATCGCGCTGACAGGTGCGAACGCGCTGCTGTTTCACTTCACGATCTACCGGCGTGTGGCGATTTGGGATTCCGATCCAATACCGCCATTTCGGGCGCGGCTGGCGGGGTTCTTTTCGCTGTTGCTCTGGATCAGTGTTGTGATTTGCGGGCGGTTGCAGGCGTACAACTGGTTCGACAAGGCGAGGGGGTAACCGCGATGGAATTGTTAGCGCTCTTCCAGTGGTTTGAGGCGACAAAGATTGGGACAGTCGTGCGGGAGTCGCTCTGGCTCTTTCCCGTTATCCAGTGCGGCCATCTTCTGGCCTTGGCGATGCTGGGCGGGTCTGTACTTGTCGTGGACCTGCGGTTGCTTGGGCTCGGCCTTCGCGAGCAATCTGTCGAAGTCCTGGCGCAGAGAATCCATCCGTGGCTGGTGGGCTCGCTGGTTGCCATCCTCGCAACGGGTATTTTGATGTTCCTGTCTGAGGCATTGAAGTGCTTCTACAGCCCTCCCTTCTGGTACAAGATGGCCCTTCTCGTGATGGCGACGCTCTTTGCTTTCACTGTGAGGCGCCGCGTGCTTGCTGCGAGCGCCGGGCAGATGCGTCAGCGGCTCACGGCCGCAGTCTCCATGGCACTGTGGTTGGGGGTGGGATTTTCAGGCCGCTGGATTGCATTCTACTAGCGCAGAGGGTGTGATAGATTGTTGCTTGTCCGGAGGGTGGAAACGTGTGCTCATGAGACCAATCTTGTTTGTTGTGGGTTTAATGACGACTTCTGTCTTCGCCCAAACTCCGCGGTTGCCGAACGGAAAGCCGGATTTCAATGGCGTCTGGCAGGCGGTGAGTTCCGCGCATTACGACGTGGAACGGCACATGGCGCGCCATTCCCTGATGTTGCGCGATGGGCCTCACGGGCCTTTGTCG
This sequence comes from Acidobacteriota bacterium, assembly GCA_025354885.1. GTDB lineage: Bacteria > Acidobacteriota > Terriglobia > Bryobacterales > Bryobacteraceae > Bryobacter. The sequence goes on from JANXLY010000261.1 coordinate 10,347, forward strand.
GCTGTGCCGCTGCTAGCATTAGGAGCCGTCGGATCGGTTCCTGGCGGCATGGGAGTTGTCGAAGGCGGGACTATACCTTACAAGCCGGAAGCCGCGAAGCTGCGGGATGAAAACCGGTTGCACTGGTTGGAACGCGATCCGGAGATCAAGTGTTTTCTCCCAGGCATACCGCGCGCCACTTACATGCCCTTCCCTTTCCAGATTATTCAAAATCAGAAACAGTTCTTTTTCGCCTATGAATACGCTGGCGCCGTACGCAATGTCTATTTCAAGGACCCGGGCCCGGCTGAGACGGATTCGTGGATGGGGCAATCGGTGGGGCGCTGGGAAGGCGACTCGCTGGTTATCGAAAGCTCAGGCTTCAATGATCAAACGTGGTTTGACCGTTCTGGAACACACCACAGCAACCAACTGCGCGTGGTGGAGCGGTACACGTACCTGACGCCGAATCATATCCAGTATGAAGCCACCAGCACGGACCCTGAAGTCTTTACACGGCCTTGGAAAATCTCGCTCCCGCTCTACCGTCGAATGGAAGGGGACGCCCGCCTGATGGACTTCAAATGCGTGGAGTTTGTGGAGGAGTTAGTGTTCGGTGAACATCGGCGAAAGCCGTTAACGAGGTAATCATGCACATTCGAGTAGCGACGATTCTCGCGGCGGCTGTTGTTTCGTTGGGTGCCGAGCCGCAACGAACCCCCGATGGCCGGCCTGACCTTTCGGGCTTCTACGACATTGCGACGTTGACGCCGCTGACGCGTCCGGGGAATCTAGCCGACCGCCTGTCGCTCTCCGACGCGGAGGCGCAGGCAGTCGCCCAAAAGGCCGCCGCAGTCAAAGCCGCGACCAGTAGTGCGAGCGATCCGAATCGCAAAGCACCGCCAGAGGGGGGAGACGGGTCGGAGGGTGCATACGGCAATGTTGGCGGCTATAACTCCGTGTGGATCGACAACGGCGTCGGCGCTTTCAAAATCGATGGGAAGTGGCGAACGTCTATTATTACGGAACCTAAGAACGGCCGCATGCCAGAGTTAACACCGCAAGGGAAGGCGCGTGCAGCGGAGCGGGCCATTTACAATAGGCCCAATCGCGGTGACGCGTTCTGGATTACGGAAGGGATTTCGCCCGGCCCATACGACGATCCGGAACTTCGCCCTACTGCCGAGCGCTGCCTGCTTTCGTTTGGCTCCGGCGGCGGCCCGCCCATGCTGCCCGTTCTCTACAACAACCTGAAGCAGATCGTCCAGACGAAGAACACCGTCATGATCCTGAATGAAATGGTGCATGATGCGCGCGTCATCCGAATCAATGGCAAGCACGAAGCACCCGATGTGCGCCGGTGGCTCGGGGATTCCATCGGCAAATGGGAGGGAGACACTTTTGTGGTGGACACCACGAATTTCAACGACATGCCGGCCCTCAATGGTGCCACCCGAAACCTGCATGTGATCGAGCGTTTCCGTCGCATTGACGCCAAGTCGCTCCTTTACAGCTTTACAGTCGAGGATCCTACGGTTTGGTCGAAACCATGGAGTGGGGAAATCCTGTGGCCAGCCACCAATGAGCGAATTTTCGAGTACGCCTGTCACGAGGGGAATTATTCGTTCGTCGGCATCCTGCGCGGAGCGCGGTTGCTAGAGGTTGAAGCGGAAAAGAAGAAGGCGGCCAAGTAATAAAATGGAGAAATCTATGAATTGGAAAACCTGGATGTTTGTGGGTGCTGGGGCGGCTATTGGTCTTGGATTGCTGCTCGTTCCGCTGCGTAGCGTCTACGCCCACCACGCATTCGGCGCTGAGTTTGACCCGAACCGGCCGGTCCTGTTGAAAGGCCCTGTGACGCGTGTGGAATGGATTAATCCGCACACCTGGATCCATCTCGAAGTCACGAAGGAAGACGGAAAGAAAGAGATCTGGATGGTTGAGGGCGGGACGCCAAACAGCCTGCTGCGTCGAGGGCTGAAGCGGGATACCATTCAACCGGGAAAGTCGATTGTTGTTGACGGGTATCAAGCCAAGGATCGCTCGAACCGCGCGAATGGCAGAGACGTCACGCTTGCCGATGGACAGAAATTCTTTATGGGTTCATCCGGGACCGGTGCCCCGTATGATGCGCCCGGAAAAGATGAGCGGAAGTAGAACGAATGCCTGCGGCGCGCCCGCATGGCCTGCGGTGCAGGACAAGCCGCTGATTAGCGTTTTGAGAATTCGCTAGTCGACGAGCGACTGGTAGACCGAGGTCATGAACTTGGGCTGGATGTCGGTTGCATTGGGCATCATCTGAATCATCAGCACGATTACCATGCGGCTCTTGGGATCAACCTGATAGGTTGTTCCGTAAGCTCCACCCCAGCCGAAGGCGCCAATCGCTGCCATGCCGCTTGCACCATAGCGGTCTACGGTCTGGAAGCCGAAACCGAAGCCCAGGCCTGTTGTGGAGTGAAGGTTGCCCGACTGATTGGAGGTCATCAGGGCGACAGTGCGTGGGGCGAGAATACGGGCTCCGCCCAGTGCGCCTCCGTTGCGGATCATTTCCAGAAAACGGGCGTAATCGCGAGCCGTCGAGGTGAGCCCTGCGCCGCCAGCGAAACTTTTGCGTGGACCATCCACATAGGAGCCTTGTCCTTTTGATCCTTCAGGAGCGCGAAGTATCTTGCCATCGGTTCCGCTCGCATAGACTGCTGCGAGACGATCACGTTCAGTGGGGGGAACGAAGAATCTTGTATCTTTCAGGCCCAAAGGATCAGTGATGCGTTTGCGAACAAATTCGTCGAGAGGCATTCCAGAGGCCTTTTCCACAACGCAGCCAAGGATATCGGTGTTGTAGCCGTAGACAAAGGACTCGCCAGGTTGAGATACAAATGGCAATGTGCCGAGGCGCTCCATGGTGTCGCAGACCGGCTCGTCCTTATCGGCTGTGTACCATCCATTGCCGGCGGCAGGGCCCAATCCTTTTGCCTCATACATGGGAGCTATGTGGAGTTCGCGGCCATAAGAAATGCCAGCGGTGTGGGTGAGCAAATCTGCGATGGTAATCGCCCGCTTTGCGGGTACGATCTTCGCCCCGCCGGATTCGTCCTTTAAGGCGACTGTGGTTTTTTTGAATGTTGGAATGAAATTTCCGACGGGCTCGTTGATCCCGATCTTTCCTTCTTCGACGAGTGCAAGAATCGCAGTGCTGGTGATGGCTTTGGTTTGTGACGCGATGCGGAAGATGGTGCGTGCGGTCATCTTGCGTCCGGCTTCCTTGTCGCTCCAGCCCACTGCACGCTCGTAGACCGGCTTGCCATCACGCAGCACGAGAGCGACTGCTCCGGCGATCTGGCCCTGATCTACGTATTGCTGCAAAAGGCGGTCGAGGCGTGTGAGACGATCTGCGGAGAGCGCAGCAGGAGCGGGACTTTGCTGCGCGAAGGCGAGGCCTGTCAGCGCAAGTAAAAGCCAGAGGTTTCTAAGCATTCCACTATCCTACTTCTTCCTTGTCTGGGTGGAACAACTGGGCGCGCAGGAGAATTGTTCAACGCCCGTTGAGGCGGTCGAGTGCAGCTTGCACGGACTTGATGAATTCGAAACGCGCCGGTTGCAACTTTAAGCGGTCTGTTGCCACCGGCCAGTTTCCGCTGGCCGCGATGACGAGCTGGCGCTTGGGATCGATGAAAATATTCTGACCAAAAATGCCTGTGGCGTAGAAAGTGCCGTCGTCGAGGGTCCACCACTGAAATCCGTAGCCTCTGCCTTCGACCCCAATTTCTGCCTGCTTCCGCGTTGCATCGAGCAAGTACTGCTGAGGCACAACCTGCTTGCCCCGGGCTTTGCCTCCCTCGAGTACGAATTGCCCAAATCGCGAATAGTCCCGCAAGCTGATCGCCATGCAGCAACCACTCATTTCGGTGTCACTCTTGCTCAATTGCCAGACTGCGTCCTGCTCCATGCCATAGGGCTGCCATATCTTCTCTGACAAATATTCGGCGAGCGACTTGCCTGTCGCCTTGCGGAGTACGGCACCGATGAGATGCGTTTCTCCAGTCTTGTAGGCCCATTTTGTCCCAGGCGGTTCTTCACGCGGTAGCTTACGCATGTACGAGACAGCCATATCCAATCCGGCCTCTGGCTCCTGGCGGCTGTATTGGGCTACGTCCGATTTTGGGTCAGTATAGTCTTCGTTCCATTTGACTCCCGAAGTCATCGTCAATACCTGGCGGAGTGTGACGCCATCATAAGCGGACCCTTTCAACTCCGGCAGATACTTTGTGATCGGGTCTTCTACACTTGCGATTGCGCCGTCCTGAATCGCCGCGCCGACCAACATTGAGGTTACCGATTTCGCAACTGACTGACTTAGCCAGCGGCCGCGTGCATTGTAGCCACGCGAATATTTCTCAAGGACTACTTTGCCCCGGTGCAAGATGATCAGCCCCGCCACATACTGGTTGCGGACATAAGCATCGAGGTCGATGCCTATGGTGAGCGGGGCTCCGAGGTCGAGTCGCTTGACCTTTTTGCTGGCCCGCACAGTGTTGGTCGGGTAGATTTTTTCGATGTTCCGGTAGGCGATGTCGCGCTTTTCCAAAGGCCAGAACAAACTGCTCTCGGCCCTCCAGGACGGGTCTTGGGCCTGAAGAGCTGTAGTCCAACAAGCGAGCCCGGCAATGAGGCTGATGAGTTTCACATCCAGGATTGTAACGCTGCTGATTGATTCGACTGATTGAGGCCGGAATATAATTGACGCATGAATCGACGTGCGTTTCTCGCTCTTTCGCAATTGGCCGCTGGCTCGGTGTTCAGCGCCGGAGCCGCATTTGCCGTACCCCAGAGGGTAAGCAAACGGAAACGAATGCAACAGTGGCTTGCTGGCAGGACTGATCCAAACTACACTCCTGCTGCTTACTTTCTGCATTTCGGCAAAGAATACAAGTCCGGGTCCGCTGCTGCGAAGCGCCATCTTGAGTACTTCCGCAAGACGGACATGGATTTTGTGAAGATTCAGTTCGAGCAGACTTACGAGCGGCAGGACTTCCTGCAGAAGCCGTCGGACTGGTCGAAGCTGGCGCTACAAAAAGTCGATTTCTACGAACCGCTGCTGCAAACTGTAAGGGAGTTGGTGAAGGGATCGAAGAAAGAGTCTTTGATCCTGATGACGCTGTACTCGCCGTTTATGTGCGCGGGTCACTGCGCGACGGCACCCGTTCTGCTGCGTCACCTCGAAGAAGACCCCGATGCCGTGAAGCGCGGCCTGGAAATTCTTACAGAGAGCCAGCTCATCTTTGTGCGCGCCTGCATCAAAGCCGGCATTGATGGATTCTATATGTCTACACAGGGTTCGGAAGCCAATCGGTTTACGAATCCTGCGATCTTTACGAAATACATTAAGCCTGCCGACCTTGTCGCCATGAAGGAAGTGAACGCGCGTTGCGCCTTCAACATCCTGCATGTTTGTGATTACGTTGCGCCCTATGCGAATTACGATGCCGTTCGCGATTACCCTGGACACATCGTCAACTGCAGCACCAAAATGACGGGCAAGGATCTCTCCATCGAGGAGATCGCCAGCTTCTTTCGGCGCCCCTTCATGGGTGGTATGGATCCGCACGGAGTCTTTGCCAAAGGAACGCCCGAACAGGTTGAAAGCGAGATCAAGCGGCTTGTGAAGAGCGCCCCGGCTCAGTACATTCTCGGTGCCGATTGCACGGTGGCGGGTGACACGGATTGGAATCGAATCCAGCATGCCATCTCCGTGGCGCATGGAATTGGACGCTCGACGTAGCTGGGCGACTGAATCAATTGGCACGAATTGACATCAAAAGTTAGATCAAACATCATTGAATCACGATGCGAACTACGCTGGATATTGAAAATGATGTTCTAGATTGTGCGAAAAGTCTTGCAGCGGCTCGCGGTGTATCAATTGGGTGAGCATTGTCCGAGTTGGCTCGCCGTGGTGTCGCCGCCCGGACTCCCATTTATTCCCGGAACGGATTCCCTGTGTTTCAAATTCCCGCAGGTACGCAAAAGTTTGGTCCCGATGATGTTGCTTCGGCTTTACATCGTGAGGACCTCGATGCAGGGCGTGAGTTTCTGGAACCGGGCCCGAAGCGGTGACGGAATTCCTGCTGGATGCAAATGTTCTGCTAGCGCTGGCCTGGCCAACGCATGTCCATCATGAAGCAGCGCATTCCTGGCTGAATCAGCAAGGGTCGAGCATTTGGGCTAGCTGCCCATTGACGCAACTTGGGTTTGTTCGGTTGTCGATGCAACCGGCAGAGGTGAAAGTGCCGATGATGTTCAGCGATGCCATGGGTGCCCTTGATCAGATCACCAGCAGCCCTGCGCATGAGTTCTGGCCTCTGGAGGCGGGGTTGGCGGGGAGCAGCGACGAAATTCGGAGAGGCATTGTAGGGCACAACCAATTGACTGCCGCAGTACTGCTCGATCTAGCGGTCGGTCGTGGGGGGTGCCTGGCTACTTTTGACCGGAGAGTTGTTAGTTTGCTGCCGCCTGAATCAGAGCTGAGGAAATCGGTAGCCGTCATTCCGGTGTAGTTTGATCAAGCCGAGCGCATCATCTCATCCCAGGTGACTTCGCGTTTTGCGTCTATCGCCATACGTCCCAAGATCGCAGATAGCGTGCTCTCGACCGCAGTTTTGGTCATGTCATAGGCCTCGCCCGCGAGTACGCCTTTGAAGAAGGCCTTTGTTGCTTCGCCGGTGATGTCAGAAATGGATTCTTCCTTTTCCACCAGGCTGGTATCGCGCAGATCATCGCCGGATTTGTAGCGCACATCCGGCGTCATGCCATGCAGCTTCATATAGCTGCGCGAGGTTTCGAGCATACCCTTCGATCCGAAGAACTGCTCTTTCACGTCGCGATATCCGGCCGTGTGCTTGATCGAGATCAGCCAGCCTTCGAGCCCACCGGGATATTGATAGATCACGTCGTGATGGTCTGTGGCCCAATCGCCGTAAGGCACAGGGAAGCGCAAGCCTCCACGGCCGACGGCTCTAGTCGGATGAAGGTCATTCGCGAACCAGTTAATCGTGTCGATGCCATGGCAATCCTGCTCGACGATGGGTCCGCCGGAAAGCGCTGTCCAACTGGCCCAGCGGCGGGCCTTCTGCACTTCTGCTGTCGCATCGCGGAAAGGTCCGTTGTCGACGACAGGGGGCAGGTATCCAAGCACCCAGTAACTCATCATCAGCTTCATTTCTCCGATCTTTCCGCTTGTGAGGTAGCCATGGGCCTTGCGGTATTGCGAACTGAATCGCTGCTGGAACCCAAACTGAATGCGTTTCGATTTGTCGCGCTTTTCCCGGGCCGCAAGGATGCGCTTGCAGCCTGCGACATCGGCACCAGCGGGCTTTTCGCAATAGACGTGTTTGCGTGCAAGAACGGCTGCTTCGAAGTGTTCGGGATGCAAATAGACAGGCGTCGCGATCAGTACGGCGTCGATGTCTTTGTCGTTGAGCAGGTCGCGATAGTCGCGATAGCTTTTGGCCTGATCGGCTCCGGGGAATTTAGTCTTGGCGGCATCAATGCGGTCAGGATATAGGTCACAAACTGCGGTCACACGGGCGTTAGGATCCTTGGCCATAAGGGTCCCTACGTATTGGCCGCGCCCTCCAGTGCCGATGATGCCGAAGCGAACGGCAGAGTTGGCCTGATAGGCGAAGGCGGTGGAGGTGGAGAGAGCAGACTTGAGGATGGTACGACGGTCGAATGAGGACATATAAATTCAATGCTCCTGCCCGCATGTTAGTTCTGTCGGAGCTCGAAGGCGAGGGTTCAGCGGAATGCAGTTTGGCCATGAGTTCAGCATGTGGACAGTAGTTCTGCCCTACGGCACAAAGCGAACGATCTTGATAGACGGCGAGTGGGCGTATTCTCGGCACCGATGATAGACTCAGGCGAAATGTGCACGCCCTGCCGGATCATTCTACTCAGCTTGCTGCTCGCTGCAAGCAGCCTCAAAGCGGAAGATCGATTCTTCGATTCCGCTGGTATCCGCATCCGCTATGTCGAACAAGGAAGCGGCACGGTGGTCGTCTTATTGCACGGCTACGGCGGTAGTTCAAAAGCGTGGTTCGATTCTGGTATCTTCGCGAATCTTGCTCAGGACCACCGCGTGATCGCGCTCGACTTGCGCGGCCATGGGTTGAGCGGCAAGCCGCACAACCCGAAGGCATATGGTGAGGAAATGGGCCTCGATGTCGTCCGCATGATGGAGCATTTGCACATCTCGAAGGCACATATGGTTGGCTATTCCATGGGGGCAAGAATTCTTGGCAAATTGTTGGTCACACATCCTCAGCGGTTTCTCAGCGCAACACTGGGCGGATCTCCACCACGGCTTGGCTGGCCAGCATCGGAAGCGGAACGTGCGGAGAAAGACGCGCAGCATCAGGAGCAATCAAAGCCGGTTGATGGGCAGGACTTTGCGGCATTGGCGGCGGTAGCGCGGGGTCGCGCCAGCCAGGCAGTGACGGCGGAGCAGTTGGGTGCAGTTAAGGTTCCGACGCTGGGAATCGTTGGCAGTGAAGATCCTAGCCTGCCGGGCTTACGAGAGGTAAAGGCGCTGATGCCTGCGATGAAGGATCTGCTGGTTCTTGAAGGCTCGAATCACGGAACGACTATGAAGAGGCCAAAGTTTATCAAGGCTGTGCGCCAACACCTTCGCTAGCGGTTTGGGTCGGCTTGATCGATGTGGCGAGAGCGCGTGGCTCGCCAATAGAAAAGAACTCCAGCGCATTGCAGACCACCCACTACCGCTACCATCCGGAGCGTGAACCAGCCGGGATTCTGCTCCTCAACAATCGGGAAGATCGAGAGGACGACAAACAGCAATGTCATTGAAAAGCCGCTCAGGGCGGCCACTCGAACCGGCCATGAGGGCTTTTCACCTTGCGCCACCAGCGGGATGGCGAACATGACGAGGTAGGCGCAGGCGTAGCAGATCAATGAGGCCGTGATCAAAAACTGGAACGCTTCCTGATTGCCTGATCCCAGGTTCGCCACGACGGCAAACACCATATAAACAAGGCCCGCAAATAGCACTGAGCCGACGGGAGTCCGATAGCGGGGGTCGAGGCGGCTGAACCATTCCGGAAGAAGGTGATCCCAGCCGGCGACCATGGGGAGGCGAGTCAACACGTTGAAGCCGAGGCAGCCACCGGCAAGCAGCATCAGGATGATGACTGCGGAGGCGAGCCCGGTGAAGCGGGGTGCAGCAATGCTCAGTATCTGAATTGGCGGCATCAAGAGGTCGATCGAATCGGGGCGCGAAAAAGTGAGAACACTCGCGGTGCCGAGGATCATGAGAAGAGCGAGCACGGGAGCCGCCATCCAGACCGATTTGCGGATGGCCCCGGCTACGTCTTTGCTGCGGCACTCGCCGGCGAAGACGGCAACGGCATCAACACCGCTCAAGGCTCCAAAGCCCATCTTGCCGAGGAGATTGAGGTTAAGCAGAGTAAGAGCCGGGAAGGAGAAGGCGAAAGGAGTTGTGACTGAGTCTCCCTGGAACCAGTGTGGGACGGCGACCAGGATGAGGACGGCAAAGAGAAACATGGTGGCGAAGCCTCCGGCGGTACTGACCCATTTCCCGATGGAAAGTCCTCGCCAGGCCACCAGCATTGTGATGCAAACGATCACGAGACTGAGGCACAGGATGGCTGGCTTGCTGGTGGCGATCCAGGAATCGGATGGAGCGAGCGTGTAAGGAGCTGTGCCCATCATTTGAAGGCCAGCAGTCGCGCAGATCAACACATTGAACAACCAGATATTCATTGCAACCAGAAAGCCTGCCAGCGGCCCGAAGCGGAGTTTAGCCCACTGGTACATCCCACCCTCGAGTGGCATTTCTTTTGCAAGGTAGGCAACGACGATGCCAGCTGGAATATAGAAGCAGAGGACGGCGGGGAGCCAGAACATGATGTGGTCTGAGCCAAGTTTGGCCGCCGTGCCAATCCAGGAATAGCCAACGCTCATGAGAATCTGGATCGCGACGAGATCGACAACACGCAACTCTTTTTTCAGTTCAGAACTGTGGAGTTCAACCTCCTGCTCGGCGGCGAGGAATTGCTGTTCCTCTTGTGAGAGTGGTTGTGATGCCATTAGTGTTGGGCTGCGAGGAATCGGCTAGAATCGCGTTCCGATGAACGATACACGTTGAATGTCATTTACTGACGGCCATCCAGTCACTGTATCGCACGAAGGCATTTCAGCTTCTTCGATTCTCGTTCGTGGAGGATGGTGATGCTTCATTCCAGTTGACTAAGCGAATCTGCTGAAGCAGCAAAGCTAGCGACCGCCGCATGGTTGCCGCAGCTCTTTACTTTGACTTGACCGGTCGCACAATTTGGGATCTGGAGGGCGGCGGATTCATCAGGCTCCACTCAGAGCTTTTGCGAGCAGGGTAGAGATGTCGAGCTTTCGGGCGCCCTGGTCTAGATACTCGCGGTCCAGAGTTGGGCCACGACCGCGAACGATGCCCTGGATGTCGCGCCACTGTACTTCGGAAACTTCACCGCCTACATGGAACCAATGAAGTTTGGCCAGCAGAATGTCCTCAGGCGTGACGAAGGGAGTTGCAGATTCTGAAAGCCCGCTACCAGACAGAAAGACAACCCGATCCAGTTCCTGCATGCCGAGCGGAAAGGCGCTGGCGGGGAAGAAATCAAACTTGAAAGCCATCGGCATGTAGATGATGTTAAATGGCCTGCCGAGAAGGACAGCATTCCTCGCTTCATCCGGATCCACATAGAAAGTTGCTGGCAGGCAGTCGAGGAAAGCATCCAGATTTTGGGGCGTGAAATCGGCAACGATATCAACGTCGTTCGTGAATCGGGGTTCACCAAACGCAGTGCTGGCCCACGAGCCCCCGACTGCATAGCGAAGTCCAGCTCGCTCGAGCGCCAAGCGCAGAGGCTCAAATGCGTCCGCAGCCGACATCATTGTTTTCGGTATGCCCTGCGCGCAAGTTCTTCGCCATATCTCGACACGGCAATGCGGAAATTGATTTCCGTGTCGTCGGCATCAGGATACATGCGGCGCGCTGCCGAGCGCTGTAGCGAATCGCCTGCCGCCCAAAGTGCCGCTCCTACACTGAGCCGCTCAGAAGGTGTCATTTCCGCAAGACGCCTGAAATAGACTTCGGCCGCTCGCGGGGACGTGTCGCTCAGTGTCATTGTGCTTTCAGTATCCCCTAAGACTTTGCAGGAAATTGTATTCCCCACAAGGTTCGATGCGGGTGCAGCCTACTTCATTTGGCAAGTGGGGGATTCATCACTTCGTCGAGCGTATCAGCGAGGATGAAATTGTCGAAGTAGATTGAGTCGACCGAAGATCGATGGGGACTGCGATGGATTCCGGGCTGGCAGAAGTAGATGCTTTCGGGGCCTTTAGTTTTTAGCTTCTTGTCGAGTACCAGGACTCCGTTGAACCAGAGTCGAGTGTTTCCTTTTTCGCTGTCTTCTGACCAATGGATATGCATCACCAACTGGTGCCATTTGCCGATTGCAAAATCCGCAGCCCACTCTGTTCCGTTGCGGCCGAGGTTGCCCGTACCGTATTTGATCAGCGTTCCGCCTGCTTCTTTCGGTTCGACCCACCAGGTCATGACGTTGTTGTAGCGCGGCGGTGGGGTGCCTTCCCAATAGAAGAAGTTATCGCGGTCCTTCGGCGGCTCGGCCATGTACATGTAGAAGGACATATAGGTGTCAGAACCTTCAACGACCGTGACCTTGGGGCCGCCGACCTGCACGCGCAACTGCTGGGCGTTGAAGATATCGTCTTCGTGAATTGTGAACTTGCCGGCGTATTTTCCGCTTTGGACGATGTCGGTGACGACTTGGACGTTTCTCGGTGTTACGTTCTGGCTGCGGGTGCCGGTCTTCGTCCACTCGCTGAGATCGCCGGTCTCAAAGTTGGCCTTGAAGAGGACTTCGGCTGAGGCGCTGCTTATGTTGCTGAACAGGCCGACAGACAAAAACATCGAAGGTAGCGAATGCCAGAGCTGGGCTCTCGAGTTCATTTGGATACTCCCGGGTCTCAGTTTGCCATAGGACAGATGAATTTCATTTCGTGCGAGGCGGGCCGCAGGACTTACGAACGACGAGTTTGACCCCGAGGATTCTCTGTTCGGGTGGACCAGCACCGCCTCGCTCTACAATTTTCAGCAGCGTCTCGACTGCGACCTGGCCGATTTCGTATTTCGGCGCATGGATGGAAGTGAGCGGCGGACTGACGACTTGTGCGAGGTCGACGTCATCAAAACCGATCAAGGACATGTCCCGTGGAAATTGCAAATTCAACTCTGCAGCCGCCCGGCCGACGCCGAAAGCCATTGCGTCGTTGCCGGCGAAAATGGCGGTGATTTCCGGGTGCTTCGCAAAAAAAATGTGCGCAAGATCGTAGCCACCGGAGAAGCTATTCTGGCCGTGAAGCACAAGCGGGGCTGGCAGGCGTGCGGACTTCAAGGCGGCGAGGAATCCGCGCAAGCGTTCGGTGAGATTTCCGTGGTGCCTCGGGCCGGTAATATGTGCAATTTTGCGGTGACCTAACTGAGCCAGATGGGCCCCAGCCAATCGTCCACCTTCAAAATTGTCAGAGCTAACGGTGGAGAATTCCGTGCGGATTTCGGGTTTGTTTAGAAGGACGACCGGGAGATGGAGATCGGCTAGCTGCTTCAATTGTTCGCGACGTAGGGAGGCAACCGAGTTCATCAGAATGCCATCCACCCGCTTCTCGCTAAGAGAACGCAGGTATTTCATCTGCTTCCCGGCATCGAAATCGCTGTTGCAGAGAATCAGGTCGGAGCCGGCAGCGTTGGCGGCATCTTCTGCACCGCGAGCGAGTTCGGCGAAGAAAGGATTCCGAATGTCGCTGATGAGCAGCGCGATGGTGTGGGATCGACCGGTGACCAAGCCGCGCGCCACCCGATTGGGCCGGTATTTCATCTCCGCAGCCACCTGGATGACTCTTTGCCGGGTGCCTTCGTTCACGCCCTGGAATCCGCTGAGACAGCGGGAGGCGGTGGAGGCGTTGACGCCAGCTGCGCGGGCGATGTCTTTCAGGGTAACTGACATTTGATCCAATCTAGCAGGAGGCTATTGACTAGGCTCATTCGGCGAGGGTCCAGGGTTTCCTGTAGTCCCAATGGAGGGCGGCGTTGGCCTCGGCATCGTCGATGACCGTCTCCACCTCTGCATCCCAGCGAAGAACACGTCCGATACGCATGGCGGCATTGCCGAGTTGGCACATTACAGCGGTGCGGTGGCCTTCTTCAATATCGGCATTTGGCCGTTGGCGGCTTTTCAGGCAGGCAAGGAAGTTGTCGATGTGGAGGCTGTCGAGGTCGCCGCCGGACTCGCTCATCGGTTGCATCGCCGGGGTCTTGCCGTTGGCACCGGCACCGGTCCAGATCTCTGGTGCGACGGAGAAGCCTTCGCGGGTGAGAGTCATGGTGCCTTTAGTGCCATGGAAATCGAGAAGGGTTGTGTTCCCGGCGCTGGCTTCACGACTTACCCAGCTCACGACGCAGCCAGGGAAAGAGTAGATAGTGTGTTGCACATCCGGGGTTTCGCCGCCATCGTTGAGCACGAAGCGACCGCCGAAAGAGGCTACAGCGTCGGGGGCCTTGGCGCCTAGAGCCCAGCGGGCGATGTCCAGGCTATGGGCGCCCCAATTTGTCATCTGACCGCCGGAGTAGCTTTTGAACCAGCGGTAATTGTAGATGCAACGAAATGGGTCGAAGGCGACTTTGGGGGCGGGGCCTAGCCAGAGGTCCCAGTCAAGGGTTGGAGGTAGGCTGGTGCCGATTTCGATGGGGCGGAAGCCTGGCAGCATGTTGCGCGTCCAGTGTGTGGTGATGTGATGGACAGGTCCGATCGCACCGCCGCGAATCAACTCGATGGCATGTGCATAATGGAGACCTGAGCGCTGTTGGCTGCCTACCTGAACGATGCGGTTGTGACGACGAGCCGCGTTGAGCATGGCTCGGCCTTCGCGGGGCATCAGGCAAAGAGGCTTTTCCACATAGACGTCCTTGCCAGCACGGCAGGCCATGACGGTTTGCAGGGCATGCCAATGGTCGGGAGAGGCGACAATGACAGCGTCAATATCCTTGCGGTCGAGAAGGTGGCGAAAGTCGCGGAAGGGTGTGGCCTTGCTTTGTGTGTCTCTGATAGCACGATTCAAGAAGGGTTCGTAGACGTCACAGGCGGCTACGGGCTCGACTTCTTTTTGGCTGAGGAAAGTTTTCCAGAGTCCGCGACCGCGGCCACCGCAGCCAATGATGCCGATGCGAACGCGGTCATTTGCGCCTTGGACAGATTGACTGCTCAGGGCGGTTAGCCCTGCCGCGAAAGTTCTTCTTGTTGAGTCGCTCACGTCTCTATATGATAGACGCTATTG
>JANXLY010000262.1 GCA_025354885.1 Acidobacteriota bacterium
TCGAGTGGAGATCCCTCGGCAAGTTGCTCTCCAGCAGAGCTCGCTTCCGTCTCTCCGACTATTGCGATTCTGCTAAACCATCGCCCTTCTGTGCAGCGCTTTTTTCGCTGGCAGGAACACTGTGTCTAAACTTTTGTCTCAGCTGAGGGGACAAGTCCAGACAGTGACTCCAAGCGGAGGATTTAAAGGGTTAAATCTACCGCTAACCATATCTGGCCTACCCGCTGGTGCATCATTTCCAAATTCCGCTTGTGCGTACAACAGCCCAATCGCGGTTGGCATCCAAACCAGCGTCACGACTCCCGTCGGATCGTACCTGCTTACATTTACCTGCACTTATGGTTCGTTAGTCCACAGCGCCACAGCAACGCTCATTGTGACGGCAGCCCCTCCGTACTTTACGCTGGCTGTGTCACCCGCGTCTCGTTCCTTGACAGTGGGCGGCAGCGCCAGCTATTCCCTCAACGTCGCAGGATTCAATGGATTCACGGGAAATGTAATTTTTTCCACGGCCGGACTGCCTGCCAATTCGACAGCATCTTATTCTCCGGCCTCTATCACTGGCTCCGGTTCCAGCACTCTGACGATCACAACTACTGCCGCAAGCCCTACCGGGGCTTATACCATCACAATTACCGGTTCGAGCGGGAAATTGACGAAGACGGCCACGATCATTCTTTATGTCAACGGCGCAAATGCAGGCTATACGCTGTCCGCCAACCCGCCATCGGATACAGAAGTCTTCAATCAGTTTTTTTGTACCTCGACGATTTTTGCAATCAACGTTCAAGGGACAAATGGATTTAGCGAGCCTGTAAGCCTTAATGTGACGAATGTCCCTGCCAACATGACGGCCAGCATCACGCCAACAAGCATAACCGGAAGCGGTTCGGCTACTCTGAGCCTTTGCACCTCTTCGCTAGGAACTGTCACTGTTACTGTGACGGGGACGAGCATGAGCGGAATGATCCGTTCGGTATCAGCGACGTCGATAGTCGTCTCCTGCCTGCCGTCCTATCAATTGACCGTGACCCCGAGTTCGGCAACGGTGGTTCGGGGTGGAGATGCAAACTACACGATGAACATTGCTGGAAGTTGTGGCTGGGCGCAGACGGTGACTGCAACTGCCTCGAATTTGCCGGCTGGCGCCACATTTGTTTCAGTCTCAGTAACCGGTTCCGGCAGCGCACCGCTTAAGATCATTACGGCAACTTCAACTCCAGCGGGAACCTATTCGATCAACATTCAGACGACTGGAGGCGGCAGCGCTACGCTAACCCTCACCGTAAAGGCTTCGTCGACGCGGTTTACTCTTTCCGCTGCGCCAAGTACGCTTACATTGGGGCAGGGCGCGACGGGCAGCGCCGTGGTAACTGCTACTTTTTCCCAAAGTGTGAGCGGCGGCATTACACTTTCTGCGGCCAGCTTGCCGCCTTATGTTAGCGCTTCCTTTGCGCCCGCATCCTTGAGCGGAACCGGAAGCTCCACCCTCAGCCTCGTCACCGCTTCGAATACCCCCGTAGGCACATATTCGATCCCTATCACAGGCTCAAATTCAACGGGATCCGAGATGAACGTTAGGCGAATCGCCCTAGTAGTTCAAGCGCCTGTCAGCACTATTTCGGGCCGGGTGACCCAGAGCAACGGCACAACGGGCATTTCGGGAGCGACCGTTTCTTATTTTCAAAATAGTGCACTTCTTGGAGCCGTCACGGCAAACGCGAATGGAGATTACGCAATTGCGGGTTTAGTTCCGGGTTCTTACGCGTTATTTGCCGCCTCATCCAATTACAAGACATGGATTGCCTCCCCTATTGCCGCTCCAGCAAACGGAACGGCGACAAAACTCTTTCCTCTCCCAGTGCTGAACCCGGAGCCGGGTATGCGCGAGTACATACGATTGGGAGGACGATTAGTAGCGATCGACCAGGGGGCCGCGAATACAAGGCTACTAGACTTCGAAGGGTACACGGGCGAGAACTTGGGCTTTGTCCCGCTCCCGGCTCAAACAATCGGCAACGTAACTTTGTCGGGCGGACAAGTATTTCCCACAACCTTGAACCTGCCCGCAGATCCCACAGTGGTATATGCATCGGGTAGTTTCGATTGGTGCCCTGCATGTATGGAAACCATCACATTATCATTCGCACAGCACGTGCGAAGCTTAAGCCTTTTTCTGATGAATGGGCTTAGCGAACCAATCAGTTACAGGGTGTCGGACGATCAGGGCGGAAGTCAAACATTCACGATTCCATCGAATTTAAATTCGGGAGGCGCAGCGATCTCGTTTGAGGCCACCAATATTGGTCAAATCACAATCACTACTGAATTGGCGACTGGGTTTTGGGATATCTTTATCGACTCAGTTCGCTACACGATTGAGGGAGGAGCCGGGTTTCCATCTTCAGCGATGGTGGGCGCGGCGAACGGACCAAGCCCGAAGATCAATGTGAGCATTAGCGGAAATAATCAGCCGCGACCTTCCAATCCCCTTCCCGCAGGGCCCCGAAAATGAGCCACAGGTTACTTGTTCCGACGCTGCGGCAAGCGCAATTGCGAGTTCAGCATCCGGGGGGCGTTTGTTCAGGCAGGAAAGCGAAATGGGCGGAGCGGTTGGCTGGCCGTCAATCACCGGGGGGCGAACCCCGTGTGCGAAATGGAAACAAATGGTGCTCAAGCAAGAATGTGATTCAAGTATCGGTTCTAGAAGTCAAGAGGGCAGAAACGTTTCTTACGAACAGCCATGGCAGTTTCCGCCGAGTTCAGCGGCACGCCAAGCCGGTAACATTTTTCGATGCAGGACTTCTCCCTTGACGAAGATTGGCAATAGAAGCTGCTTATAAGGATCGATAGATTCAGGTGAGATTAGACATGTCGGCGGAGGTGGAATCGTGAAGACTGGAGTGGAGCGAATGAAAAATACTTTTGGGATGGGGCAACACAGGATTAGCTTGAGGAATCATTTAATTGGCATCAGCTTGCTCATTCTTACAGCGCAAATGGCCAGCCAAGCGCAAGATCAGGTTTTAGCGAAGAGGCTGTTGCGCTTCGACAGGTCGATCGAATTCGTAATCGACGACGACGAGCTATTGCCAGGCACACTTACCCTTCCCGAAGGGCAATATCGTTTCCGGTTCCACAACCATTTCGTTTCGAACAAACTGGATCTCGTGGTCAACGACGATAAGGGCGTTAATCTCGTGAGTGGTGAACTGAAAGCGAAAAAAAGTACGGAAGATCTTATCGTTTCACTGAAGCAAGGAACGCACGTGGTTTACGTAAAACAGCGCCCCAAATGGCGCTGCACGGTGACGGTGACAGAGAAGAAAAAGGTCTAATCGGAGATAACGAATCATGAAATCCTTTGCCGCAGTCTTCATCTCGCTCGTATCAAGTCTCTGCCTGCATGCCCAAGTAGACAAGAAAAGTACTGATTTTAGCGTTCCGTACAGCATTCAACCAGGATCGCCCGCCGGCAGTTATCACCTCAACGATCTTGAGAACATCAACATCTACTCGGGGAAGCTTTCTGTTGCGCTCCCAATTTTGAGGATTGGGGCTCGAGGAGAAGCAGGCTATACCGTAATGGTCAATGCCAGCCTTCCACCCTGGGGAGTTAATCTTGAACTGCATTCCGACCCCTGCGCTGTCAATATCCCCGGGATCGAAGACGCTACCTATACTTATTTCAATAAAGCCAGTTCACTCTGGTGGACAGGCCACCGGGCGCGCTACGGTCCTGGAATGGTTGTATACAAACGAAGTGGATGGGACGAAGCCGAGGACAGCAATGCAGGTTCGCCAAAGCCGCTGTATTTCACGCAAACGTTCGGCCACGTGGTCTTTTTGGCCCCCGACGGCACGGAGCATAGTCTTTACGATAAACACTTCCCTCAGGCGGCCAGCCAGACTGTCAACAACTACCAGTCGTTGACACCAGTTCGCCAATATTTCCAGGCTAACGATGGAAGCGGGATCAGTTTTGAAGCAACCACCACTCTCCCCGACGTTGCCACAGTTTCCAACTTCACGGGCCAGGAAGTGACAACGATCGATGGCTACCTGAGATTCCCCGACGGGACGAAATATACCGTCAACAGCGGAAAAGTGGAAGTCATTGAAGACCGTAATGGCAACAGGCTCACCATTCAGTACGAGTATTTTACCGACGTTTCGGATCCCACTTCCGGAATTAACCTCTCCAGCTACAGAATCCTGAACGCCACGGACAGCATCGGCAGGGTCTATAACTTTTTTTATCAGCAGAACCGCACGATCGATGGGCAGGCAACGACCGCCGATGTCATCAGCTATCTAGGAGAGAATGGCAATAGCCGCGAGATTCTCATCGAGCGAAAACCTGTCTCGAGCGTTCTACAAGGAGGCCAAAGCATATCCACGGCTTTGTTCGACGGGCTTGTGGAGCCTGGTGGCACAGATACGATCTACTACAAGGTACCTTCCCGCGTCGTATTAGCAAACAACCAACGCTATCAGTTCTACTACAACTCCTATGGGGAAGTCTCGCGCATCGATTTGCCGACCGGGGGGCGATACGAATACAACCACGGCCCTGGCTTTCCGTTCAGCACCGCTCTTGGGAGCTTTGGCGGTGGAAGAATGCTCTCCACCTATTTCAACGCTGGAAATTTCATTCCCGGCACGGGTTGTCAGGCCCGGCCCACTGGGAAGCCTATCTGGCAGCCAGTAATTTATCGAAGATTGCTGGAGCGACGAGTCTACAGTAATCCTGGCGCGAGTATTGCCGAGCGGACTACCAACTATGTCAGTGGGGAGTCCCTGACCGGCGTTCAAAATTATCCCTTGGGCGGCCCGTCCATCAGTTCCGCACAGAGTTCCTACAGCGGCTTCGTTGAAGTGCAGGAAGCCGCCACAATTCCGACGGGAGGCACGGCGACAAAAACACAGCATCACTCCTATCTTGCAGTAGCGCTGGCCGCTGGTTGCGGCAATTCCGGAGCCCCAACAGGATGGGGAATGGGTCCTTACGAATCGCTCCAATGTGGCACCAGAACGACGCCCTCTGCTGCAATTTCTCCCGACATGCGCGACGGCAAGGAGTACAAGACGGAGAATGGCTCGGGCACGGCAGGAAGCTTTGTTGCCAAGCGGAGCGCAGTTACAATCTTCGGCAATCAGGTGGATGGAAGTTGGCGACCCTGCTATGAGGAGGAGCGGCATCAGGATTCCGGGGGAACTGCAAAGTGGAAGCTAAGGTTGCATTTTTACGATCTTTCCGACCCAGGCAACGGTCCGGTTCCGATTACTGCAAATGAAATCTGGAAAAGCAACCCTAGCGTCGGCCAGCAGGACGAAACGGGAGTAGCGAGAATGCGCTTTACGAATCTGACGGATAGCTACGAATTCGACTGGGGAGCAGGGCCAAGAGTTGCTAGCGGTGCGGCAGATCCCTACCCGACCTGCCCAGCCCTAAGCAACGTGAGTGGATATGCGCGGCGAACTCACACCGAATTGTTCAGCGCCGCCGCCGGCAATGATCCATATCGCAAATGGGATAACCACATTCTGGATCTCGCGGCATCCACTGCCGTATTCAATGCCGGGGGCGCAAAAGTTAGTGAAAGCACCTACACCTATGACGAATTTGCGCTGGAAGCGGGAGCATCCGACCTCCAACGAAATACCTCGTACACCGCGAACCAGCCGAGAGGCAATCGGACGAGAAGATCCGTCAAGTTGAACGCCTCGACCGCAAATGTCAGGGAAAGCCGCTATGACGCCAATGGGCATCTGAGAAAACAGAAGGACCCCAGACTCAATGAAATCTCGCTTAGCTATTTGGACAACTATAGCGCCGGTTCCATCGTGGGCAGTAATGGATTTCTATCCTCAGTAATGTATCCTGCCGCCGTCGCCGGGGCCATCCAGCAAACCATTTCCTGGAAGATAGACCCCTATGTAGGCATGCCGGTGCAAGCCACCCAGAAAAACGGCGCCATTAGCTCCTATGCGTGGAACGATGCACTGGAGCGGTTGAAAGCTGTCGATAGAACGCCGACAGCAGCTTCGACGCGCAACGTCGTCACCTTTCAATATCAAGACTCCATCTATCCTCAACGCCTGGATAGTTCCGCCGATCGATTGGTAGCGACGGACGCACAAGTCAAGTCCTACCAGTGCTTTGATGGTATGGGCCGTAATATCAAGATGCTCAGCCAAAACTCTTCTCTTTCCTATGACATCACGGAATCCCGCTACGATGGTTTCGGAAGAATGATCGGCAAAACAAATCCTTACCGCGAAGTGCTGGGTGCCCAACCGTCCGACTATTGCGGCATAGGCCTGAACAATGCCACCAAGATCTGGAGCGTCATCGGGTACGACGAACTGGACCGCGTCACATCTCAGGTGGCGGCGGGTGAAGCCACGAGCAGCATGCAATATCTGCCCGGCGAGCGGATCAGCATCGACCCCGCCCTCCACAAACTAAAGTTCAGCGACGATGGACTCGGACGTCTCTGGAAAGTGACGGAAGACCCTGACGGCTCACAGGACGTCACGACCTACACTTACGACGCCGCCGATCGTTTGACCGGCGTTACGCAAGGCGCGCAAACCCGAAGCTACAGCTACGACTGGGGCGGACAATTGCTCTCGGCGACCAATCCGGAGAACGGCACAATGCAGTTTCGCTATGACGGCAATGGAAATCTGATCTCCCGGGTGGATGCGCGGGGAGCGGTGACATGCATGGGCAACTGGAACGGCTCGACCTGTGACGGCACGGGCATTGATGCGCTGAACCGGATCACGGGCAAGAGCTATTCCGGCCCGGGCGCGTTGACCAAGGCCGTCCTCTACTGTTACGACGGCAAGATCGTCACACGCAG
>JANXLY010000272.1 GCA_025354885.1 Acidobacteriota bacterium
CTTAGCCCGCAGAATCAAGTTTCCGGAGGGAAATACGATTTTATGAAATTGGCAAAGATTGTTTTTGTGTCAATGGCTTTGGCTGCAGGAAGTCTGCAAGGGGCGCTGATCACTGTCAATTTCGACAACACGGGTACCGAAGCCGAAGGTGCGATTGGTAACACACGCACACGAACGAATGGTTTGTTCACTGTATCCGCAACTGCATGGTCGAACACAGGGGTTGGAGGCACATTTGCGGCAGCCGCACTCGGGATCTACGGGAGTAACGGCATCGCGGTCTGCAACAGCGCAGAAATCGCTGGTGACGGATGCCTCCCTTCGGGGGACCCGACGGAACACCAGATTGACAATTCCGTGCAGAAGGATTTTGTAAAGTTCCAATTCACCAAGTCTGGGAATGCGTATAACGTTGGAAATGTAACGGTGGTAATTGGAACACTCGCAAGTGACTGGGATGTGACCTTTTGGCTTGGGAATACGAACACTGTAAATTTCCCCAATGGGCTTACGTTTGCGCAAGTGACGAGTGCACTGGGAGCTCCGACCGACATTCCGAACGGATCGACTAGCGTTGAGCTTGGAGTGAGCCGTATTGGAGACACTTTGTTCTTTGGGGCGCAAAACGGGGGAGATCTGAACGACGGGTTCAAGATCAAGAGCGTATCCTTTGAGACTAATGTTTCTCAGGTACCGGAACCAAGCACTTATGCTCTGATAGGCGTGGGACTTCTGGGGCTTGGTTACAGGGGTCGCAAGTCGGCGATCAGAGCATAAAGCCGAGATCTCGGTTGGCGAAGTTGGCGAGACTGGGGAAGATGGCGTTGAGATTCTGGTCGGGGACGCCAAACCAGCGGGCGAGTGTGGCTCCATATTGATCGAGTGAGGTGGAGGGGAGCAGGGCACCACGAGCGCCGCTATCGTCGGGACCGCCAAGGGCCAGGTCGGGGAAATTGCCGTAGAGGTTGCCGCCTTTGACAGCACCGCCAAGGACCAGGAAGTGGCTGCCCCAACCGTGATCGCTGCCTGAGCCGCTGGGCTGAAGGGTGCGACCGAATTCTGATTCGGTGAAGCTGGTTACACCGGAGGCGATTCCCATTTCTTCTGAAGCCTGATAGAGGGCATTCATGGCTGCAGCGGTTTGTTTGAAAAGATCCCACTGTTGCCAAGCCTGGCTGCCATGGGTATCGAAGCCGCCGATTGAACAGAAGAAAACCTGTCTGCGCATACCGATGGTGTTGCGCAACTGCATGATTTGGGCGACCTGCTTCATTTGCTGGCCGATTTGGGTGCCTGGGAACAGAGTGGCAAGCGGGGTGCCGGAGGAGAGGCTCTTGAGCATGTCCGAGAGAGCGAGACCGTCTTTGCGGACGTTGTTAGCGGCCTGGACTATCGCGAGGCCACTATCCATGGAGAGGATCTGCTGAAGCTGCTGTTGGCGTGCTGCTGAGGCAGTAGCGGGCCAGACATTCATGCCTGAGGGGACCATGTCATAACCGGGGATCAAGCTGGCAGACTGAACAATATTGCCGGTACAGAAGAGTTGCTGGCCGGCCATCGAGATGGCAGCGGGAAAGGTGGATGCGCCGTTGAGGTTGTTGACGGAATCGGCGACTCTGCCGGCCCAGCCGGTACCACTGGAGCCGCCAGCGGCGGCGGTCTGCATTTGCACGATCTGGTCGGAATGGGAGAAGAGGTTCGTGGGCAAGTTGACAGCGGCCGAGAGGTATTGGGCGCGTGAGGTGGGTTGCACGATGTTGCCGACATTGGCGACAGCGGCGAGCTTGCCTTGGGCCCAGAGCGGGTGAACAGCGGCGAGGCCATCGTTGAAGGCGTAAGGGATGCCGTTGGTTGGGGTGATTGCGAGCAGCTTGGCGTTGTTATCGGGGAGCGCAAGGGAGCCACGGGCGGCCTTATAGGCGTTGAACTGAGAGGCAGATTGAGGGATGAGCATGTTATGCCCGTCGTTGCCGCCAACCAGGAAGACGCAGACGAGGGCCTTGTAATCGTTGCTGTTACTAGTCTGAGCGAGAGCGTTCATCTGGCCAAAGCGGGCGAGACCAGCCATGCTAGCGAGTTTGAGCAGTGAGCGGCGGGAAGTGTTTTTCATTGTTGTAACTTTCTAGTATTGGACCGTGTAGTAGCCGCTGAGGGCGGTGAGATAGAGGGCGGTGATTACGCGCTGGTTATTGTCTGAGGCTGCGGCCATGGCTGCATTGAGGCTGTCTTTGAGCGCCTGAGGCATGCGGCCGTAGAGAAGTCTTGCGTTGATCAGATCGATGAGCGCGAGAGGGTCTGTTGAGACCGCGAAAAAGGGAGTCATGTCGATCTTGAGATCACCGGCATTCGGGTTGTTGAGTATCTCGTAGAAGAAGTTGCCACGGAGCATGGATTCGGTAGAACTGTAGATCTGAAATTCGGGAGCGGCGAGCGCGCCACCTTTGAGGCGGTAGAGCAGCGAGTAATGACCGAAGACCGAAGCTGGTGCGAGTGGTTGCTGGCCCATCTGGGTGAAATTCCAGGAGCGAAGGTTGTCCGGGGTGAGGCTTCCGTTGAGAGCGCGGATGAAAGAGACGATGTGATAGATGGAATCCTTGAGGCGGCCCTGCTGAGGGAGGGGCTGATCCTGACGGGCTTCGGAATCGGTGAGAATTGCATTGACGACAGTCTTGAGGTCGCCCTTGACGCCGGCCCCATTGTTGTTCCAGATGTTGACTACACGTTGGACATAGGGTCCGGTTGGATTGCTGGTGACGAGATCACGGATGAGGCGGATGACGACGAAGGGGGCGGTGTTGGGATGGTTGAAAATACAGTCGAGGGTCTTAGCGGTCTCTGTTGTGACGTTGAGCCCGGCGGGTATGGGACAGCCGCCGATGAGGGTCTTGGCCGTCTGGTCGTGGAACTGCTCGCGCGGCTCCATGGCGGGAGCGTTGAAGGATTCCCAGTTGGAGACTCCCATCGAACCGCCGGCAGGGGTGGGATAAGTCCAGCCGGTGAGGGCACGTGCGGTTTGAGCAACGGTGTTCTGATCATAGGTTGGAATCGTCTTTCCCTGTGCATCGAGTTTGGGAGAGCCATCGGGGTTGAGCATAACGAGGCCGACCGAGAATAGCTGCATCAATTCGCGTGGATAGTTCTCATTGGGCATGCTTCCAATCGAAGCTTTTTGGGAGTTGGCGAGGTCGAGGTATTTGCCCATCTGGGGGCTGACGGTGATGTCCCAAAGAAGTTGGCGGTAATTGCCGAAGGCCTGTTTGCTGAGGATTTGCAGATAGGGAACGAGTTCGTTGGCGTAAGGGTTCTTGGCTGCCGAGACAATGATGATCTTGCCAAGTGCATTGGCTACACGCTGGCGTAACTGGTCTGGAGCGTGGACGAGACGCGAAGTGTATTGCGAAGCGGCATCGCTGTTTGAAGGCGGGATAGGAATCAGTGTTTCTGGCGTATTGAACTGCTGATTGATCCAGCCATCGATACCGAGTTGGGCGACGTTCTGGAGCTCCTGCTGGGTTGGGCCGAAGGCGGCCTGATCGAGGAGGCGGGCGTGGCTCAGAATTGGCATGGCTGCCGGGGGTGGACGAAGCGTGATTGTGGCTTGCGCGTAGGAAGCAGGGAGAGCAACGCTGGTGGCGCGGACGGTAGCTGAAGCCGGATTAGGCAATGAAGCTGGTGCTGTGTAGAGACCAGTTGCGGAGATGGTGCCGGGGCTGGCGGTCCAGGTGACGGCCGTATTTGTATCGCCCGAGACAGTGGCCGAGAACTGCTGGGTTGTGCCTGGCTGGAGTTGAGAAGTTGCCGGAGTGACTGTGACCTTCACCGCAGGCTGGGTGAGGGTGATCGTAGCTTGAGCGTAGGAAGTGGGGAGAGCGACGCTTGTGGCGCGAACGGTTGCTGAAGCCGGACTGGGTAAAGAAGCTGGTGGGGTGTAGAGACCGGTTGAGGAGATGGTGCCGGGGCTGGCAGACCAGGTGACGGCAGTGTTTGCATTGCCGGTGACAGTGGCGGAGAACTGCTGGGTAGCGCCGAGTTGCAACTGGGTGGTTGCCGGAGTGACGCTGACTTGAACCGCAGGTTGGGTGAGGGTGACGTTTGCAGTGGCAGAGACGAGGGGATCTGCTGCGCTGGTGGCCCGGATGAGAGCGGTGGGAGGACTGGGGAGCGCTGCCGGTGCAGTGTAGACGCCGGTGGCATTGATCGAGCCGACGGACGCTGTCCATGTGACTGAAGTGTTCATTGTGCCGTTGACGGTGGCGCTAAAAGGCTGGGTGGCATTGAGCTGTAAAGTGGCAGTGCCGGGTGTGACGTTGAGGCTGACCGCAGAGTTGGCGATCGTGACATTAACTGGCGAACTGGTGGTGGAACCCGGAGCCGGATTCACTGCGCGGATCGCGGCTTTACCGACCATGGAGGCTGGGACGTTTCCAGTTACTTTGAGCCCCGTTGGGCTCAGGTAAGTTGTAGTGAGGGGCAGGTTGTTGATCGTGATCACAACGCCGGGAAGGAAATCAGCACCATTGACGCTGAAGGAAACTGCACCCGGGGCGAAGGTCTTTGGCGAGGTGCTCCAGACATTGGGCACTGGTTGAGTAATGGTGAGCGGAACTGAAGTGACCTTAGCCGGGTAAGCAGTGCTGGCAACGGTGATCGTAATCAGATTGGGGGCCGGGATGTCTGCGGGAGCAGCGTAGAGGCCGGTTTGGGAGACAGTTCCGAAAGTGGGAGTGCCGCCGATGACTCCATTGATCGACCAACTAACCGTGTCTGGAGAAAGGGGAACATAGGCGCTCATCTGCCGCGAAGTGCCCTTGGGGATTGTGCTGCCACCCGGGTAAATCGTAATGGTCTGGGCAACTGCGGGAGTCAGGCCGACGAGGGCCACTAGGGAAAGGACGAGAGCGTGTTTCATTCTCACAGTCCATGGTGCGCAATTTGTGTTCATTTTTGTGCAGAGTAAGTAAGATCAAAGGTCGCGCTAAGTGTTTCTCGTAGTTTTGCGCTACGCAAGGGGCCTGAGTATTGCGCTTGGCCTGGTTCTATGGCGATGTTTTGTGGGGACCCGCTGGATGGACTCCGCAAGTTTGATGCAGCTATTCGATTTGAAAAAGTGATTGGCATTCCTTAATTAGTTCCTTTAGTCTGAAAGAGCGGGAAGTGTTTCCCGCTCTGCTTTATCTCCCCCGTCTAACAGTTCGAACCCCGCAGTTCTCTTTTCTCAACACAATCCATCTGAGCGAGGAGTCTATGAACTTCCTAAATTCGTGGAGTCTGCGGACACTGCTTTTGAACCCCTTTGTCTTTTCAGTCTTAGTGTGGGCCCAATTGTGGCCCGACGACAGGCGTCCATTCCTTATTCCGCTGTCCGGACAAGTGGAGAGCGGCGCGACGAGAGATTTTTCCAAAATGCGCGTACAACTTTGGGGGAGCGGCGGACGCAATGTGATTGCGGAAGCCAACGTGAATGTATTTGGCGCTTTTGATGTACAAGCTGTAAGTGGCAGCTACGAATTGCGCATTGTCGATTGGTACGGAACGCTGATTCACACGCAGAGTGTTTCGATTCCATATAGTTTGACGCTGCGGATTTCGCTGGGTGGAGAGGCGGTGCGCGGGGCAGCGCGCATCCCTGTGTCGCTTACAAGATTGCAGCACAAGGTGCCGAAACACGCAGCAAAGGAGTATCAAGCCTGGCGCAGTTCTCTTCCGGCAAAAGACCAGCGCGGAGGGATCGCGCATCTCGAAAAGGCGATCGGGGCCGATCCGCAATTTTTTGAAGTGGTGAATGACTTGGGTGTGCTGTATCTGCAGGAGGGCCGATTGAGTGAAGCCTATGACATGTTTCAGCGAGCGACGGGGATTGACGCGGGAGACCCGCAGGCAGAAGCGAATCTGGCTTATGTGCTGCTCCTGATGCATCGATACCCGGAGGCAGAGGAGGCGGCGCGATCGAGTGTGCGGGCGGATGCGATGTCGGGGCGGGGCAGATTCTTACTCGCTGTAAGCCTGATCGAACAGAAGAAATCGCTAAAGGAAGCACAATTTCATCTGGCGAAGGCGCGTGACGAATTTGAACCGGCTCGAAAATTGCTGCTACGGCTGGAGGGATCGCAGCAGAGATAGCGGCTCGCATCAAGGCATTAGCTCCGCGTTGAGCTGCGCGAGCAGTTTTTTTGCAGGCTCGAAAGTATCGGCAGCCTTGGACAAATGGAAGAGCGCTTCCTTTTTGGCTTTGTTCTGTTCGAGCAGACTGATGGCGAGATAGAAGCGGGCGCGAGGCGACAGGGCATCGGAACGAAGGCTGGCCCGGGCTGCCTGTTCTGCTTCGGGGAAGCGGTGTAGCGAGAGAAGAGTAAAGGCAAGATTCATTTCTGCGAGGGGATCTGAGGGGTCGATTGCTGTGGCTCTGGTGAAGAGTTGGCAGGCCTGCTCGAATTGACTGAGGCGGGCGAGTTGAACTCCGAGGTTGTTGAGTGCTTCGAAGTAGAGCGGATCGATCGTGAGCGCTTTTTCGAAGTGCAGGATTGCCTGTTGCTGCCCGCCTTTGGCGGATGCGATCTGAGCCAGGTCAAATTCCCGCTTAGCCTTTTGGGGAATCTTGTGCTGCATTCTGGAGAGGGATGCGGGACGGCCCGAGCCAGCACTTGAATTGGCTGGCGCGAGTCGAATTTCAATCGTGTTTGCATAGGGAAGGCTGATGGACATGGTGTGGATCAGGGTGCCGACTCTGTTGATGACTCGCAGTTCGTAAAGGCCATTAGGGAGAGGTGGCAATTCAAAGGATCCGAAGATGTTTGGGGTTGCTTCGGCAGCGATTCTGTTGCCTGCAGGCTCCAGCATCAGGACGAGCAAATGATGCAAATCGGAGGAAGGATTGGCGATGATCTGTCCAGAGACTGGTGTGGTAAAACCTGATGGAGTCTGAGAATTGTTTCGACCCGGGAAGGGATGGCCGGTGGCGAAGTCTGGAGTTGCAATCTGGCCAAGAGTGGAAGTAGTGAAAGCGAGAGAAATTGAAAGTACTGTCCAGAGACAGCTTGGGCGGATGAGGTGCATGGACGCCTCGCAGGCGGCAATCTAAGTGAGTCAGGGCGAAGGCTTGCAGCGACGGCGGCTGCATTCAAGCTTTTTGAGAGCCGGGAATTACATTCCAGGGGCGTGGGAAGCGCTTCGGGATTGGACTCGAATGCCGATTATGGATTTGTGACAGAGCGGGGCAAGCTCTTGGAAATTTCGTTTGAGGGCTAATTGGGTTCGTTCGGTTTGGGCTGATTTCAGGTCGTGGCGATGTGACCCGGGTCTGTGATTGGCTTCGTTCTGGCGATGAGTTTTGCTTCTTCTGTGGTTGCCAACAAGGAGATTGCGATCAGGCCGGCGCTTGTTTTGTATAAGTTGTGAGTTCTGAGATCGGCGATGGGAAGGACTTTCGAGAAAGTGACTTCTTTGCCATAGGCGTAGAGCTCGCCCTGAACTTCGAGGGCGGCGAAACGGTCGCGCTGGAGCTTGCGGAGTTCGTTGAGCGCTTTGTCGGCTCGACGTTCCTGGAGGGCACCGAGTTTGATGAAGCGCTCCATTTGGGAGAACCATTTGGGGTGGTCGGGGTCGTTGACCCAGCGGTCTTGGGCCTGGAGTTCGAGGGCCTGGGCGCGGTTGATCTGGAAGGTGGCAAAGGCGTAACGACGGAAGGTTTCTTCTTCGAGGGTGCCCTCGGGGAGGCATTCTTTGCGCAGTTTGTGAATGTGTTGAGCGAAGTTCGCTTGCGCTTCTGTGTCAGAAGCGAAGAGGTTGTTTGGGCTTGCAGTGAGTCCGTGACTGACGGAGTTTCTCGAAGAGGCTGCGCGACCTTCTGCGGTTATTGGTCCTGTTGACTTTTGAGCGTTAGCGCGATTGGCTTCGATTTGTGCGGATGACGACATTGGGACATTTCCTTTGAATTGTGAGATGGAAAAAGCCCGTATGCCTTGCGGCTCACGGGCTCTTTCTCGATTCAGAATCTAGCAGGCGTAGAGGGCGGGTAATGGGCTTAATTTGGGAAGTGATTGAATCGAGAGGAAATAAAAATTGAAAATGTCTGTCAACGGTTTTCGAGGGGATCGTTTTTTGCAGGCTGGCGGTTTGGGTGGAGCTTGGAGCGCAAGCGAAGATTATCTTTGGGTGTGAGTGCAGCGCAGAGGGCTGACCGTTTGGACTTGCAAAAGGAGGATAGTGAATGAGGTTGTTGTCTGAAGCTGTCGGCAGTCCGAGTTTGGTGCAAGGGATTTTTCGAAAGCGCCAGCTAGAGCAAATCGGAGAGCTGGTGGATCGCGGCAGGCGGGGCCGAGGGAGAAAAGCGGCTCACTGGGCTTGGTCGCGCCCGTAGTAGTAGAGAATATCGAAATTTCCCGGCACCTTTCCGAGCGCCCGAAGAAGCAGGGCAATTTGCCCGCGATGATGAACGCCATGGATTGCAGCGTGATGGATGAGTTCCCCGAGTCGCATCGCGCAGCTTGGCCCTTTGCCGAAGGAATACTCGATTATGCGGCCGAGGTCTTTGTCCTTCAGGTTCAGCAGGAAGGCCCGTACGTTGGCCTCGACTTCCTTCCAGCGAGCCGCGACTGAGGCCACGTTGGGATAATCTGCGGCGACCAAGGCTGCGCCGCGCATCGCGCCGCCGCAACGGTCCAGCCATCCCCATTCTGCGCTCAGAACATGAACCAACGTGTTTCGAACGGAACCGTAGCTGCCCGCCACAGATTGCGTAAATTCATCCTGAGTAAGCTGTGAAACCGCTTCGAGAAGCTTCTCGTTTGCCCAGTATCCGTAGTCATAGAGTGCTCGGAGATCGCTTGAACTCGTCATTACAGCATCGTACAACCTCAGGTCAGTTCAGTGAAATCGCGAAGGGAAGCGCGAAAAGGAACTCGGAGGTCTAGAGCGCTTGTTTGTGTGGCCCATCTGTGGGGCTCCCCTGGATCGGATGTGGTTTCTGCGGCGCGCAGGTCAGCAATCGGCCTCGCCGAGTGCGGAATGTGAAGTTCTGCAAATAGGCACTGGGACATTGTTCATGAGTAATCCGTCGGGCCGGAGTCACCGTGGGGAGCGTCGAGCCAATTTGGGTGCGAAGAAGAAGGAGCGAATTCTGGCCTCGGTGCCCGATGAAGGCGAGGCTATTCGCAAAGCCAGAGAAATTTCGCTCCAAGTGCGGTCCGACAGGATTGAGCGTGGCGGTGAAGGATTGGAGCCTGTCTTAGTTCGGCCAGGAGTATTTGTAGCGGGAAGGAAAAGCTTGTGTTTAGGACTCAAGCATGGAGCTTAAGCGCTTCACGGTGATCTCATTGTGGGAAGCGACCGCAGTGGGAGTGCCTTTACGGAAAACGATGATCTGAGGAGAAGCGTGCTCGATGCCGGTACTCTCAGCGATTCTGTTCGACAACGGGCGCTCCTTTTTAACAGAAACCATGTAAACCGGCACGTCGGGATTGGAATCGCAGAATTTCTCTACTTGCGAATTCGCATTTGCGCTGATGATGCAGGTGGGGCTGTGTTTGAAGAGCATTGCGACTTCGTGTTCGCCGAGGCGCGAAAATTCAGCTTCACCGCCAAGGGGTGCGATGGTCGAATCCTTATTTTTTCCCCAAAACATGTGTCGTTTATTACCTCTCTCCCTATTTTGATGCAAAGCGCATCGGAATGGACTGGTGGATTTTCCATTCATGGCGTTGTGGGTGTGTATCAGGGGCAATCGAAGGCGAGGACGCTGACGGCCGTGAAGCTTTTTTCTACGGAGAGTTGGCAGTGCCGGTTTGTGAAAAAGTTGCGAAGTAGGAGTCGCTCATCAAAGCCTAGAAACTGGTAGTGCGTGGGGCGATCGGTGTAGAGCAGCCAGATACGGCCAGGGAGCGGAGCTTGCAAACGTTGCTCGAGTTCATTCTGTATGTCAGACGAAAGGGATCTGGAAGGAAGGGTGGGACGATTGCGCGGGCAGCAGCCCCAGCCCAGATTGGCAACCTGGGTATGCTGTGGTTCCCAGTGAAGCAGGTTCGCGTAATAGCGGTAAGCTTCTGCTGCCGAGCCCTGAATCCAGATGGCGTCGGCGGGAGCAGCACTGGATTTCAAGAAACCAATGGATGACTTGAAATCTTCGATGAGGAATCCGTCTTTTGCGTTGACGCGTTGCCATACCAGAAATGATAGGCAGGCGAGCAAGGCAAAAGAGAGTAAGGCGGGGAGCGAGCGCAATCGTGGGATGTGCACGAATCTAGTGACAAACAAAAAGCTGGACTGCGTGCCCCGAATCAGGAGAAGGATGGCCAATGGAAGGGTGAATAGGCCAGTACGCTCTCCATTTGGATAGACAGAGAGGAAGTCAGCCGTTGCGGCGGTTGCGATGCAGATGATGGCGAAAACTGGAAGGAATACCGAGGGATGTGGCCAGTGGCGGCGATTCTTGTATAAGTAGTGCGTTGCAGCGAGAAGCAGGAGCAGTAGGAAGCAGAGGAGTAAGACGTGTAGTGGCTTGGAGAAGGAAAGATCATAAGGCAAGAGTGGCAGGGCCCGGCGGAAGTAGCCATAAGGGGTGAGAATCACTGCATTGTACAAGCTGCTGGACGCCCTGAGTTCACGCCAGTATTGACGGAGATCGTCGGAGGAATTTGGTTTGACAAGGAAAAAGTAAACGGCAGCCAGCGTGATTGTGGAGAGCGCAATGAAGAGAGAAGTGCGCCGGATCGCAGTTCCGAGGGGGATGCTGTGGGAAGTGGTGGAGAAGTAAGGCGCGGCGATGGCGAGCGTGATGCCAGGCAGAAGGAGCGCCAGTCCATAGCCGCTTGCGATGGCGGCCAGGGAGCCTGTAAGCAGGATGGCGAAGTTTGTGGTGTTGGGCGTAAGGAGATAGCGACGAATTGCGAGCAGGAGAATGGAGCAGCAGGCTAATTCGACGCCGTATTGCTTGAGGGCCGTGCTGTAACGCATCGATTCTGGATTGAGCAAGATGAGGGCGGCAGCCATTAATGCAAAAGGCCGAAGGAAGAGCTGTCGTGACAGCAATAGGAAAGAGAACAAGGCTGGAAGACTGAGTAAGAATGTGAAAGACCGGAGAGATGCTTCGCCAGGGCCAAATATGGAAGTGAAGAAACGGCTGAGGAGGAGGAAGAGCGGCGGGGAAGTTTGCAGCCAGGTGTCCGGGAAGAACATTTTATAGATGGATGGGTCTGAAATGGAATTAGCAACCCAGGCTTCGTCCGTCCAGAAGCTACGGTCCAGGGTTGGGATGCTGAGCACGATGCGCAAAAGGATGAGGAGCAGCAGAGCGACGACGGCTGGACGGGAAGATCGAAAAAAGTTTAGGATTGCAGGCAATTTGGTGAGTATAGCGTGCGGAGGTGGTCGCGCTCTGTGGCTAATGAGTCAGTGAGTAGATAGCGTAGTTGACGCCGAGGCGGAGGGGATCGCGAATCAATTTGGGAAGCTGATTTTTTTAGAATCAGTCAAAGATCAGCTTAAGGTATTGATTGAGGAGGATTCGTGAGCACTTTGATCGCACG
>JANXLY010000274.1 GCA_025354885.1 Acidobacteriota bacterium
AGAATGTCCTCAAGGCGATCTGAGAATCTTGTGGAAATTCCCGGCAGGGTTCTGCAAAACGATCAACAAATCCCTTGACGAGACAACTCAGATGTCTAACGGTCGCGGTTCGGTATCGCGAAGGCAGCGGAATCGGGTGCCGACATACGAATGCATTCAAGCGATCGTGGTACTAATAGTCGGATTTGCTTTTTTTGATGGTGTCCGCTTCGGATGCGCCTGCGGCTTTCATCACTTCGCGGAGGGCGTCGATCGTTGGCGGCGACGGCTTGAAGTTTCCAAAGCGGTAACCTAGCGCGATCGCCAGCGGTGTCCAGCCAGCTTTGTTTTTCTTGTTCCAGATTTCCACATTTGCGCCGCGCCTGGCGAGGAGTTTTACAGCCTCTCCATAGTTTTTATAGGCGGCACCGTGCATCGCGGTTTCGCCATTCTTGTCCACCGCGTCAATGTTGTTGCCGAGGTCGAGGGCGACCTTCATCGCTTCCACTACTTCGCTCTCTGTGCCAGCGTCTTCACCGGGGGAACGGGTGCCGAGTCCGGCAGCAGCGATCAGCGGGGTAGAGCCATCGGCATTGGGGATTAGTGGGTCTGCACCTAACGAGGCGAGTTCGCTCATGAGTTCGTAATCTGCGGAGCGGGCGGCGAGAAAAAAGGGTGTTGCGCCGAGGGTGTTCAGTGCCGTGAGGCCAACGTTGATGCGCTTGGTCATGCGGGCATTGAGATTGGCGCCTTTTGCCTTGAGCTTGCGCACCATTTCGATGCTGGTCATCGAGCCGCTCCCAGATGGTGCCGGATCGTTGTCTCCACCGCCAGGCTTGCGAATGCCGGTGATGACGTGAAGGGCAGTCAGGCCGTTGCCGTCTGCGTTGGGATTGGCCCCAGCATCCAGGAGTTGAGAGGCGAGTTCGTAATGAGCATTGCCAACAGCAAGGTGGAGTGCAGAGGAGCCCACGCGCGGGGCGTTGTTGGCGCGGGTGGCACCTTCGGCAAGTTGAAAGGTTTCATTCACATCGACGCCAGCCTTTAGCAAGGCGGCTACGACAGTGGGGCGACCTTCGCGGACGGCGAAGAAGAAAGGGGTGTAGCCGGAACTGAGGCGAGAACGGAATTCAGCTCCTGCGGCGATCAAGGCTTCAACAACTTCGGCGTGGCCTTCTGCGGCGGCCCACATCAGGGCAGTCTGTCCGCGCTTTGCCTCCTTCGAATTAGGATTGGCACCCTTGGCGAGCAATACCTTGACTGCGTCGAGCCTGCCAGTGCGTGCGGCGGTCATCAAGGCTGTTTCGCCACCGGGCAATGTTGTGTTTGCATCGGCTCCAGAGTTGAGGAGCAACTCGATCATTGCGGCGTTGCCATTGGTGCAGGCGATGGCGAGAGGCGTGACGCCATAGCGATTGGTTGCCTTGACGTTCGCGCCCTCGTGAATCAGCTTGGCAGCGCCAGTGAAGTCGTTGTTTTGGGCGGCCGTATTCAGATCTACGCTGGCTGCGTAGAGGCTTGCTGCCAGGAAGAGGATCGAGGTCATCCGATCACAAGCTCTGGAATCTTTCCCTTGCTGTCGGCAAAGGAATCGAGACGTACTCCAACTCTGTCGAGGAGGGTGAGGTGGAGATTAGCGAGTGGGGTGTTCTCGCGGGATTGAATGTGACGTCCACCGGAGCTCTTGCCACCAGCCACCAGGATGGGCAGGTTGGTATGCGAGTGCAAGTCGGCATTGCTCATGCCGCTGCCGTAGAGGATGTTGGAATGATCGAGCAGGCTGCCATCGCCGTCGGGAGTGGCCTTCAACTTTTCGAGATAGTAGGCAAACAGCGACACATGGAAGGCGTTGATCTTTGCGACCTTGGCGAGCTTTTCGGAATCGCCACCGTTATGGGTGAGAGGATGGTGCGATTCTGATACCCCGATTTCGGGATAGGTGCGCGTGCTGGTCTCTCGTGCGAGCTGGAAAGTAATGACTCGGGTGACATCGCCCTGCATGGCGAGGACCTGGAGATCGAACATGAGCCGGGCATGTTCGGCGTAGGAGGCAGGTACTCCAACGGGACGATCGAGATCCTTGAGAGGTGAATCTGCAGTGGAAGCTTCGGCGCGTTGAATGCGGCGCTCGACCTCGCGAACCGTGTCGAGGTAATTGCTTACCTTGGTGCGGTCTCCAGGGCCCAGCTTACGCTGCAGCCGGGCGATATCTTCGCGGACCCAGTCGAGCAGGCTTGCGTCTTTGCGCAATTCCGAACTTCGATCGGCAATCGAGCCACCATCGCCGAAGAGACGCTCGAAGGCGACGCGCGGGTGAGCTTCTGCAGGGAGCGGTGATGTGGGAGAAGACCAGGAGAGGTTGTTCTGATAGACGCAGGCGTAGCCGTTGTCGCATTGGCCGACTACCGTAAGCAGGTCCATGGCGAGTTCGAGCGAGGGCAGGCGCGTGGATTGCCCAATCTGTTGTGCGGCTAGCTGATCGGCGGTAGTTCCGAGGTAGTAATCGCTGCTCTCCGTCCACTTGGCGGTGACTGCGCTGAGGAATGCTGCATTCGAAGTGGCGTGTGTGCCAGGGTAAGCGTTCTTGAGTTCGAGATTGTCGATGACTGTCAGATAGTCTCGAACTTTTTCGAGTGAGCTGAGGGTGGGAGAGAGCTTGGTGATGCTGCCGTTTGTACTCGCTGGAGTCCACTCCGGGAGGTGCGCCCCCATGGGAATGTAAACGAAGCCAAGACGCTGCACGGGCTTGGCCTGTGCGCTGAGGGCCGGTGCCATTGCGTCCAGCATTGGCAGTGCAAGAGTGGCACCAAGGCCTCGAAGAAGGGTTCGACGTGGAAGCGACTTCCTGGTAATGATCATTGAGATCTCCTCGACTGAAATGGCGGACTCGTTACAATTCCAAGGATAAACGATGAAAAGCGGTAATTGTTAGTGGCGGCGTTGCGGACGATGTTGCGGATGGCCGGGGCATCGTATGTTTCGACGCCGCGCCCGATGGAATAGGTCAACAATTTTTCAGTGAAAGTTGAGGCGAAAATTTCCGGGCGAGCAAGCAGGGATTTTTCAAGGCCTGCAATGGAATCGAATTTACTGCCGTCGGGAAGGCCGCCACTCGTGTCGTCGCTCCTGCGCCAACGGCCGATGGCATCGTAGTTCTCAAGCGGGAAGCCGACAGGATCCATCAACTGGTGGCAACCGTAGCAGGCAGGGTTCTTGCGGTGCTCGGCGAGGCGTTCCCGGAGTGTCAAGGTCTTGCCAACCGTTGCGTTTTCTTTGAGCGCAGGTACGTTGGGTGGAGGAGGTGGAGGGGGGATGCCGAGAATGTTGTCGAGGACCCACTTGCCACGAATTACGGGAGAGGTTCGAGTTGCATAGGAGGTGACCGTGAGCACGCTGCCTTGACGGAGGAGTCCGCCACGAAGGCGGTCTTCGCCAAGGGTGACACGGCGATAGTGGGCACCGTAGATGTTGGGAATGTCGTAGTGTTTGGCGAGGCGCTCGTTGAGGAAGGTGTAGTTTGCACTGAGTAGGGTGAGGATACTCTGATCCTCACGCATGACACTTTCGAAGAAGAGTTCTGTTTCTCGACGGAAAGCGCGGCGGAGGTTGTCGTCAAAATCAGGGAAAGTGCGCATGTCGGGATTGGCGGAATCGAGGTTGCGAAGGTAGAGCCATTGCTCGGCAAAGTTGTTGACCAGGGAACTGGAGCGGGGGTCGGCGAGGAGACGGCGTACCTGTCGCTCAAGAACTGCGGGGGTGTGGAGTATGTTGCGTGTTGCGGCATCGAGCAGTTCGTCGTCGGGGATGCTACTCCAAAGGAAGAAGGAGAGGCGTGAAGCGAGTTGCAGATCCGGGATGCGGTAACTGGTGTTTGGAGCAAGGCCTGTTGGATCTTGCTCCACGCGGAAGAGGAATTCGGGACTTACGAGAACCGCGCGCAGAGCCATTTCAACTGCGCCATCAAAGGAGTCTGATGCGCGGGCTTGTTCGAAGAAGTGGAGTGGGGCACGGAGATCGGTGTCAGTAATCGGACGACGGTAGGCACGGCGCATCAAGGTGCCGAAGATTGACTTCGCGCAAGCTGTTTCTTCGCTGGTTTTGGCGGGATGACAGGTGAAGATGCGTCGGCGACTTGGTGTGTCGCCGGGTCCCTGGGTAGTGTAAGGGCCGTTGATCGAGACCGAATAAAGGGCGGGTGTGATGCGCGGGTGGCGATCCATGTTGAAATGAACCGGATAGGGTTGGCGCTCTGTTTCGAGCAGGACCGATGGCTGTTTGGGAAAGGTGACGCCGATCTGATGTGGGCCTGCTTTGACAGGCACCCGGATCGTGAGGTGTTTGTCGACGGACTGGTGGTCTTTGCCAGTGGGGGGTGGTTGGACCGTGAAGACGGTGAGGCGCTCGCCATCCAGAAGGATCTCTACTTCGTGGCTGCCCCGAAGACCTTCGACATGTTCGTTACGATCACGGGCGAGCCTGAGCTGGAATTCGTATTCCGCGTCGACAGGGAAGGTGTGGGAAAGAAGAGTACCGCCGCGAGTGCCCCAAGGGAGCTGGTCGAAATGATCTTCCTGTGTGAGGTCGGGACGAAGGGTGATGGTGTCGCCGCCGGGAGATTTGGGCGTGATGCCGATAGCG
>JANXLY010000288.1 GCA_025354885.1 Acidobacteriota bacterium
GTAGAGGGGCAGTTCCGTAGAGGGGCAGTTCCGTAGAGGGGCAGTTCCGTAGAGGGGCAGTTCCGTAGAGGGGCAGTATTGCAGACATGCCAGCGCTCGATCCGCTTTTATGTCGCGCACTCGAGCATACTCAGGGAGAACTGAATTTGCTCGGTCCACGCTATAATAAGAATCTTCCTCTTGATCAACGTAATTTCTGTATCCATGCGCTTCGGCGCCAAAATTCTGTTTGAAGACGTATCCACCGCATTTCAACCCGGTAGACGCTATGGTCTTACTGGCCCTAATGGTGCCGGCAAGTCAACTTTTCTCAAAATCATGACTGGTGATCTTGAACCTACCAAGGGCTCGATCAACCGGCCAAAGAAGCTGGGGATTCTGCGGCAGGATCAGTTTGCTTTTGATGCCTTTCGCGCCATTGATGCCGTAATTATGGGGAACGCTCCGTTGTGGGCAGCCCTTACCGAGCGCGATGCGCTCTACGAAAAAGACCCTGCGGATCTGACCGATGACGACGGCATGCGGCTAGGTGAACTCGAAGGAATTGTTGGCGAAGAGGGCGGTTATACAGCAGAGTCTGATGCTGCTATTTTGCTTGACGGCCTGGGTGTTGAATCTGATGTGCACGAGCGCAAAATGAGCGAATTGCAGGGCGGCCAGAAGGTGCGCGTTTTGCTTGCACAGGCACTGTTTGGCAATCCGACCGCACTGCTGCTGGACGAACCGACCAACCACCTTGACCTCGACAGCGTCCACTGGCTCGAAGATTATCTGAACAAGTTTGAAGGCACGCTGATCACGATCTCGCATGATCGCCACTTTCTGAACAACATCTGCACGCACATTGCGGATATAGACTACAGCACGATCATTACCTATACCGGTGGTTATGACGATATGGTGCTTGCGAAGACGCAGATCCGTTCGAGGATTGAAGCCGATAACGAGGAGCGTCAGAAGAAGATTACGCAGTTGAACGAGTTCATTGCGCGATTCTCGGCAGGTACACGATCTGCGCAGACGACATCGCGCAAGAAGGAAGTGGAGCGGCTGCAGAGCGCCGACCTGGCAAGGTCGAACATCGCCCGTCCGTTTATCCGTTTTCAGATCAAGCGCCAGTCGGGCAGGACTCCACTGGAATTCAAAGGGTTGAACAAGAGCTTCGACAAATTGAAGGTGATTGACAACTTTGAGTCGTTGATCAGCCGTGGTGACAAGGTTGCCGTGATGGGCCGTAATGGTGCCGGTAAGACCACGCTACTGCGATCGCTGCTGGCGAATGCGCCGATGCTGGCTTCGCATAACGAAGACAAGTTTGAAATCGATTCCGGCAGCGTGATCTGGGGCCACGAGACGAGCGTGGGCTATTTTGCACAGGACCATTCCGAAACGATTGAACACGGGATGAACTGCATTGAGTGGCTGCACCAGTATGACCTGCAGGCGTCGAATGAAGAGCTACGCGGGTTGCTTGGACAGATGCTGTTTTCGGGCGAAGATGCATTGAAGCCGACCAAAGCATTATCGGGCGGTGAGGCAGCGCGTTTGATCTTCTGCCGCTTGATGCTGCTGAAGCCGAATGTGCTGATCTTTGACGAACCAACGAATCACCTGGATCTTGAATCCATCAACGCGTTGAATGTAGCAATCCAGAAATTTGAGGGCACTGTGATTTTCGTTACCCACGACGAAGACTTGCTCGATGAAGCGGCTACGCGGATCTGGGATGTGAAAAACGGGAAGATTGTGGACTTCAAGGGGCCGTACTCAGAATATTTGAGCAGGAAATGATAGATTTGAGCAGGAAATAATAGATTAGAGTCTGGAGTGTTGGGGTATGTGGAGGGAAAAACACCCCAACACTCAACAGACTTAAGTGGTCCGAATGAACCACCACCTATACGTACTAGTGTTGCGCGGACCTTAGAGAGTTGCAAGTACTTATTTTATAAATGTTAAAGTCTTGTTTACATGCTAAGAAGAACATTTCTCGGATCGGCAGCTTTTGCCGGCTTGCAGGCCGCTACTAAACCCAATGTAATCATAATTTTAGCTGATGATTTTGGGATTGGAGACCTTGGCTGCTACTATCCTGACTCAAAAGTCAAGACTCCCTACTTAGATGGTTTGAGCAGGCAGGGTATGCGATTTACGGATGCCCATTCTCCTTCCAGCGTGTGTACGCCGACCCGGTATGGGCTGTTGACAGGGCGCTATTGCTGGCGCACCAGACTCAAAAGTGGGACGTTGGTTGGCGATTCTCCCAATCTGATTGAAGCGAATCGGCCGACGGTGGCTAGTGTGTTTCAGAAGAACGGGTATCGGACGGGCGGCTTTGGGAAGTGGCATCTCGGATTGGGGACGGCGGCGAAAACAGATTATTCACAGGAATTGAAGCCTTCGCCGCTAGAGCATGGTTTTGACGAATATTTTGGGATTCCGGCATCGCTTGATATGCCTCCGTATTTGTATGTGGATGGCAGGAGGGCGGTGGAGCAGCCGACGGGTACGATTGCGGATAGTGGAGAAACAAAGCGGGGTCCGTTCTATCGGGGTGGACCGATTGCGCCGGGCTTTGTGATGGATCAGGTGATGCCGAAGATCGTAGCGCGGGCGGTGGAGTTTGTCAAAAAGCCGGGTCCATTTTTTTGCTATGTTCCACTGCCAGCGCCGCATACGCCGTGGGTGCCTTCGAAGGAATTTTTGGGGCGATCAAAAGCGAAGTTATATGGGGATTTTGTAGAGCAGGTGGATGATTCTGTCGGGCAGATTTTGAAGGCAATCGAGAAGTCAGGGCAGGCGGGGAATACGCTGGTGGTATTTACGAGCGACAATGGAGCGCCATGGGAAAAGCGCGATATGGAGGAGAACGGCGGGCACTGGGCGAATCAGTTGTTGCGCGGACAGAAGTCGGATGCTTTTGAAGGCGGACATCGGGTGCCGTTTATTGTGCGTTGGCCGGGGCAAGTGAAGGCTGGCAGTGTGAGTGATGCGGCGATTTGCCACACGGACCTGTTTGCGACGAGTTGCGCGGCAGCTGGAATATCGATGCCCAAAGATGCGGCAGAAGACTCGTTCGCGATACAGTCGGCTCTTGCTGGAAAGCGCGGGGTGGCGACGGTAAGGCCGCATGTGGTGCATCATTCCGGGAGTGGGATGTTTGCGTTGCGGGAAGGCCACTGGAAGTTGATTGAAGGCTTGGGATCGGGCGGGTTTACACTGCCGGCGAAGATTGCTCCAGAGCCCGGTGGGCCGAAGGGACAGTTGTTTGATCTGAGTAAGGATCCGAATGAGCGGGAGGATGTTTATGCGAAGGAGCCAGCGCAGGTAGCGCGTTTGACCGGGGTGTTGAACAAGATCAGGGATGACGGGAGAACGCGACCGGTTTAGCGGGCGACGTTACCGCGGACTTCAAATTCGATGGAGTCTCCGCTGGCTTTGACGCCCTGGACGCTGATGCGCCAGGAGCCGCTTTCGGGTTGTTCGACACGGAGGCGCTCTGCAGTTTCGTAAGGCCCACCGAACTGGTAGCCGGAGGGGCTGGTGAGATAGACGTCCACTTTGTGGGAGGCTTTATCTGACAAGGCGGTAAGGACATCGAGGGCGCGTGCACCTTTAGGGACGAGGATGGTTTGCGTCCACCATTCGGAGAGGCCGACCTTAGCGGTCCAGCGGGGGCCGGGAGCTTCTGTTTTTTTGTTGCGTGAGACTTCGATGGGGCCGTCGTACTGAATGTTGCAAGAGCCGGTGAGCGGGACGGAGTTGATGACGACGCGGCCTTTGGCGGCGTCGGGTGTGTTGGAAAAGTTGAAGGGGATGCTCTGGCTTGCGGCGGGGAAAGCGCGGGTGACGTGAGCGTGAACATGGTAGCCACCTCCCTGCCCTAGTGTGTGACCGCTGTTACCGACGATGGCGAGGGCCTGGCCCGCTTCTACACGCTGACCAGTGCGGACGACGAAGGTGCCGGTGCGGAGGTGAGCGTAGTGGCTGAATTCGCCATCTTCGTGCTGGATGGTGATGAAATTGCCGAAGCTGCGACCCTTTGAGTTTTGCTGCTCGCCCCGATCAAAGGTGTGGACGATGCCGCCGCGCATGGCAGCAACACAGCCACCACTGCGCATACTGACGGGAGCGATATCCCAGGCGTGGAGACTGCGGCCCCAGTGTGAGGTGCCTCCGTAGGGGCTCTGGGTAATCATCCACTGTTCTCCAGCGGCAGTGGGAAGGGTGTAGCCTTGTTCACTCTCTACGAGGAGGCGCGCCGGGGCACTTTGGGTGCCGTCTGTGTTCTTGACAACGACCCAGTATTCGCCTGGAGCGAGGCGGGCAGGATAGCGTGCGGTGATACGGCCCGGATCTGATGGCTGGGCCTGCATGGAAGCGATGAATTGCCATGCGTTGGCCGGGCTGTAGATGGCGAGGTGGACGACGCTCTCAGCGTTGAGGCCCGCGCCGTCGAGTTGGAGATCTGTTTCTGAGGGGCCACGTTCGATGCGGCTGACGCGGCGAACGAAGAGGCCTTTTGCGGTGGCGGCATCGCCTTTGATCGTGAACTTTCGTTCGTGCAGGACGATGCCACGCGCTACTACACGTACGCTCCATTCGCCTGGTTTGGTTGCCTGTTCGAAGCCGGCTAGCGGCATCTGGGTGACGAAGCACATGAGAGGTGAGGTGGGGAGCTGTTCGTAGTTGAGGAACTCCATCACTTGAGAGCCGGGGGCGAGCCACTCGACGGTAAGGCCGCTGACGCCGGAGCCACGGGCGAGCAGAAAGCGGAAGAAAATTTGACGTTCTGTGTTCTCGATGGAGGTGACGGGACGACCGACGGCGCAGCGGTCTTCGCTGGCAGAAAGGGAGAGGGTGCTCTCGGTGACCTTCTGCGCTGAGGCAAGACCGGAGAGGAGCAAGAGCGATAAGAGGAGTTTCGATTTCATCCGGACAGAGATCTAACAAGGAGTATCGGCAGAATCGAAAGCATTCTTCAGGCAGAATGTTTGGATTTGCCCCTTCCCTTGGAGCTTGAGTTCCTATATGATTTGCGCATGTCTAACGAAGCTACCCAGAACCGCTTGGCGTTTTCAGCGGAAGCATTACCCTATTTTGTCCGGGCCATTCTCTTCGGGCTCTCTACTCTGATCTATGTTCCGGCGGCGGAGCAATTCACGAAATTGATTCAGTATGTGACCAGTCATTTGCGATTCGCCGATGGAACTACGGTTGCGTACGGCGGTAGTGCGAACGATGTGAAGCAGCCGCTATTGGGGATTACGATCCTGGTCTGGGCGAATATCATCCTGAGTGCAATGTTTAAGGATCAACTTTTGCATATCGGCATTTCGATTGCGCTTGCGATTGCTTCTGGCTATGTGGGATTTCAGGTGATTCAGGCAGTTGTGCCTCACTTGACTACGAGTAACGGGAGCCGCTTGAATTTTGCAGGGACGCTTGAGGACTATATCAAGTGGCAGTTGATGATTACGGGAGCTTCCGTTTTGCCCGCATTGGTAGCTTATGTGATGCCGCAAAGAGGCATTCTGGCAGGACTGATAGCGATTGCCGTTGCACTGCTTGCACTCGGGTTGATTGCGTTTGTCCTGGTTCTGTATTCGAAGTGGATCGCTTCGAAAGTTGCGGGCGGATCCCGGATCGCTGACTTTAATGCCGAGCCTATCGAAATGATCGGAATGATGATTGGATTTGTTTTGTTCTCGATGCTGATCGTGACGATTCCGTGGTCGTTGCTCTGGTACATGAAGTGGATGTTTAGCAGGTATTCGCTGCCAGCACGAGCAGCAGCGGCGGTGAACGGTTAATCTGTGTAGCATGCGTGCTGCTTTGATCTTTTGGCTCGGCATCCTTTCATTTGGTGCCGAGCCGCAATATTCGCCATTGAAACAAGTGAATCCCGGGAATGTTCAGAAGTTGGTGAAGGCCTGGGAGTATGACACTAAAGATGCCTTTGCAGGCTCTGAGATGCAGTGCCGACCCGTGTTTTCTGCAGGTGTACTTTATGCGACGACGCCGAAGGGGCGGCTGGTTGCCATTGATGCAGCGACGGGTTTTGAGCGCTGGTCCTTTGATCCGAACCCAAAGGGGATGAGGGCGAGCAAGTTTCGCAATCGCGGCATTACGCTGCTTGAGACGGGCGGAGTGACGCGGGTGTTCTACGGAGTGCGGCAGTTTGTTTATGCCGTGGATGGAAAGACTGGCAAGTTGGTGCCGGGCTTTGGGGATGGCGGAAAGATTGATTTGCGCGAGGGGCTGGGGCGGCCTGCGCAGACGCTTTCTGTGACGAATACGACGCCGGGTGTGGTGTTTCGCGACTTGCTGATCCTGGGCACGCTAGTGAGTGAGGATTTGCCTTCGGCGCCAGGATTTATTCGCGCCTGGGATGTAAATACTGGGAAGCTGCGTTGGACTTTTCATACGATTCCGCAGCCGGGGGAATTTGGTTACGACACCTGGCCGAAGGGCGCATATGAGATCACGGGGGGCACGAATAGCTGGGCGGGGATGACGCTCGATGCCAAGCGAGGGGTTGTGTTTGTGCCGACGGGGAGTGCGAGTTATGACTTCTATGGGGCGAATCGAGTGGGGGATAATCTGTTCGCGAATTGTCTGCTGGCGCTGGATGCGGCGACGGG
This sequence comes from Acidobacteriota bacterium, assembly GCA_025354885.1. Taxonomy (GTDB): domain Bacteria; phylum Acidobacteriota; class Terriglobia; order Bryobacterales; family Bryobacteraceae; genus Bryobacter. The sequence goes on from JANXLY010000288.1 coordinate 6,645, forward strand.
TGAGAGGAAATGGCATTTTCAGTTTGTGAAGCATGATGTGTGGGATCGTGATTTGCCGACAGCACCGGTGCTGGTGAATGTGAAACGTAACGGAAAGAATGTGGAGGGAGTTGCGCAGGCGACAAAATCCGGTTTTGTGTTTGTGTTTGATCGCGATACCGGGAAGCCTCTTTTTGATCTGGTGGAGAAGGCAGTGCCCGCTTCGGACATACCGGGAGAAAAGCTTGCGACCAAGCAGGTGTTGCCGGTGAAGCCGCCGCCATTTGCGCGGCAGCAGGTGACCGAAGCAATTTTGACGCATCGCACGCCGGGAGCTTATGCAGCGGTGGCGGAGCAGTTCTCTAAATACAAGAGCGGGCCACAGTTTATGCCGCCGTCTATGGAAGGGACGATGGTTTTTCCTGGCTTTGATGGCGGTGCAGAGTGGGGCGGGCAGGCTTTTGATCCGGAGACCGGACTGTTTTATGTGAACTCGAATGAGATGGCGTGGGTGTTGCGCATTGTGCCCCGGCCCGGTGGAAATGCAGATGGCAAGGCGCTGTATCTGCGGAACTGTTCGAGTTGCCATCGTGCAGATCTGGCAGGGACGCCGCCGGAATTTCCGAGCCTTGTAAATATCGGGAAGAAGCTTTCTACCGATGATCTGCGCACTGTGATTCGAGAGGGTGCGGGCAGGATGCCGGCGTTCTCGAAGCTGGGACGGCTGGAGTTGCGGGCGCTTGTGAATTATGTGGCGACGGGAGCCAATGAGAAGGTGGCGGCGACGGATCAGAGCCTGAATCCGGTGATGCCTTACACGACGGATGGCTATAACAAGTTTCTCGATCCCGATGGCTATCCAGGGATCAGTCCGCCCTGGGGGACCTTGAGTGCGGTGGATTTGAATGCGGGTACGATCGCATGGCAGGTGCCGCTCGGTGAGTATCCGAAGTTGGGACAGCCCGATACGGGGAGTGAGAATTACGGGGGACCGATTGTGACGGCGTCGGGGCTGGTGTTTATTGCAGCGACGAATTTCGACAACAAGATCAGGGCTTTTGACAAGAAAAGCGGGAAACTGTTGTGGCAGGCGGAGTTGCCTGCGGGCGGGAATGCTACGCCGGCAGTTTATGAGTGGCAGGGGCGGCAATTCATCGTGATCGCTTGCGGGGGCGGCAAGAGTGGTGCGCCTTCGGGCTCGAAGTATCTGGCGTTTGCTTTGCCGAAAGAATAGTTTTTCTGTAAACGCTTTCGACTTGCGAATCGTTCTAATTGCAGACGCACCATGTTTGCGTTGACTGCACCGTTTGAAATTCCGCTGGAGGCAAGTGCGCCGTTGTCGTTTGACGATCTTGTCCGGCGGCATCAGGCAATGGTATTTCGCACGGCGTGGCGGATGTTGGGGTCTCCTGCAGATGCTGAAGATGTGGCGCAGGACGTGTTTCTCAAGCTGCACGGCTATCGCGGAGAGGCGAATGCGGCGTGGATTTACCGGGTCACGGTGAACCTTTCTCTCGATCAGATCCGGAAGCGACGACCGCAGGCTGAAGAGGGTGCGCTTGCTTCGCTTGTTGCTGAGGGGCATTCGCCGGAGCAGCAGTTTGAACAGCGTGAGCAGCAGGGCCGATTGGCGCGATTGATTGCGCGATTGCCGGAACGGGAGCGGGCGTGTCTGGTGTTGCGAGATCTTGAAGGATTGAATAGCCGCGAAGTGGCGGCAATTCTTGAGCGTTCGGAAGAGACGGTGCGGAGTGCGATTCATCGGGCCAAGGAGAAGTTGAAGCTATGGATCAGCTAGAGCTTTTGCTCAGTGATTTGCGCGAGGAGGCGCTGCCTGTGGATTCGCTCGGGCGGATTGCGCCTCGAGTGCAACGGACGCTGCGGCGACGGCGGGTGACGCGACTGGCGCTGGCGACGGCGGCCGTGATGGTGATGTCTTTGTTGAGCTTGTACCGGATGCCGGAGGATGTTGCTTTGCCCAAACCGGGAGAGGCAATTATCACGGCGCCGGATCTGGTGTTGACGATTCCCGCGCCTGCGATGCTCTCTTCTCGCCGCGCAAAACCGAAGGCGACCGTAGTGAGTGATGGCACGCTGCAGTTGGCTTCTACTGACAAGAATGTGGTTATCTACTGGAGTCTCTAATGAAATATTTAATGCTATTGGTGATGCCTGGCTTGCTGTTTGCACAGAACCAGCGGGTGAACCGGATCATCGAATATGAGCCGGATGGGACGGACCAGGTACATCAATTCGAGAAACTGCTTGGCCCGTCGAATGTTGGATTCTTCGCCGAGCCTACGCTCAAGCTGATCAATATTTGGGGCCAGAGCAAAGAGAGTGTGGATGAAGCCGAGCAGTTGATACGGCGCTATTACAAGCCGAAGCCTGCGGTGCCTGCAGTGATCAGAGATCGTAATGTCGAGATTACATTACACATAATGCTGGGGAAGTCTGGCAGTGCGGAGCCGAGTGATGCACCGCCTGTGCTCAATGCGGTGGTCGCGCAGTTGAACCTAAAAACGGCGGTTTGACTGTCGCGGGAATAGCATTGCGGGGATAAGTCTTTCATACTGAGAGGCATGGCGAAACTCAAGAGCGCGGAAGTGGATCACCCTGCGGGTGAGCCGAACGGGGCAGTGGAAGCAGAGATGCC